>JBILFE010000076.1:0-9290 GCA_044351705.1 Luteolibacter sp.
TCATGATGGCGCGTGACCTTGGGCGTTGCCCAAGGCTGGTATAGAATGGGCCGTTGGCCCGGAAACCGAAAACCGCGAAAATGTGCCAAAGCATTTTCCGCCGAGATCAGGAACTGTGAATCTGGCGCAAATCGCGTCACCATGACGCAATAGCGGCCGGCAGCCGACTGCAATATACTGATTATCAATGGTTTGAGAACTGGCACGCGGATTGCGAATATTCTGCTGTCAGCCTGCTGATTGGGTCTGGGTGGCCGGATTGGCGGGGGGCACGACACGGCGGGTGGAACGGACGGGCACCGGCCGGTCGGAACTAACTAAACAAACTGTCCACATCAAAAATACCATGAACACAATGACAGTCTGGAATCCCCTGCGGGATTTGGAAGAAATGCAGGATCGCGTGTTGCGTTCATTCGGGATGGGCACCAACCGCCGCATGCCGGAAGGCCAACAGTCGCTCACCACGGCGGAATGGGCACCCACGGTGGACATTTCCGAAGACGACCATGAGTACCTCATCAAGGCCGAATTGCCGGAGGTGAAGAAAGAGGACGTGAAGGTCGCAGTCGAAAACGGCGTGGTGACCCTCAAGGGCGAACGCAAGTTCGAAAAGGAGGAGAAGAACAAGAAATTCCACCGCATCGAACGCAGCTACGGCAGCTTCTTGCGCAGCTTCTCGTTGCCCGAAGATGCCGCCCCTGACAAGATCACAGCGGACTTCAGGGAAGGTGTGCTGGAAGTCCACCTCGCCAAGTGCGAGGAAAAGGCTCCCAGACACATCGAAGTGCCCGTGAGCTGATCTGCTTGTCGGCGGGGGTCGCTTCTCCACGGGGTGGCCCCCGCCTTTGCTGTAAGGAAATGTCTTCAAGTCTTGTGTCTCGCGGCGGATCTGCTGCAATCGTGCCGCAACCGCTCCCGCCTGATTCATGCGCATTCTCCTAACCACCTGCAGTTATCAAGACACCCCCGGCCCGCACCACCCCCTCATGGAGGCCCAGGGCTGGGACATCGTCCGTGAACGCGGCCCGCTTGGCGAGGCGCGCATGCTCGAGCTCGCCGGCGACTTCGACGCCTTTCTCTGCGGCGACGACGCCATCAGCCGCCGCGTTCTGGACAAGTCCCTGCCACGCCTCAAGGTGATTTCCAAATACGGCATCGGCCTCGATAAAATCGACATTGCCGCCACCAGGGAACTTCAAATTCCGGTTCTCTTCACCCCCGGCGTCAACCACACCACGGTGGCCGAACATACTTTCGGCCTGCTGTTAGGTCTGACCAAACAAATCGTCATCACCGCCGCCGCCGCCCGCAAAGGCGAGTGGTTGCGCCTCACCGGTCACGAAATCCTCGGTAAAACCCTCGGCATCATCGGCCTTGGCCGCATTGGCAAGGAAGTGGCCGTGCGCGCCCGCGCCTTCGGAATGGACATCATCGCCTGTGACCCGCACTGGGACGAGGCCTTTGCCAGCGCCCACGGGGTGAGTCAATGCGCCACCATGGACGAGGTGTTGGAGCGTGCCGATGTGGTCTCGTTGCATTGTTTTCTATCCGACGCAACCCGCGGCATGATTTGCCATGATAAAATCGCCACCATGAAAGACGGCGTGGTCATCATCAACTGCGCCCGCGGCGAAATCGTCGACACCGCGGATGTGGTCGCCGCCCTGCACAGCGGCAAGATCGGCGGTTATGGGGCGGACGTGCTCGATTGCGAACCCCCGCCCGCGGATCATCCGCTGCTCACCGCTCCCAACTGTGTCATTACTCCGCACATCGGGTCGCGCACCTACGAGAGCGTCCCCCGCCAAGCCATGAAGTCCCTGACAAACCTGATCAACGCGCTCAGCGGCCACGGCGAAACCCACTGCGCCAACGGCGTGCTGTAGGCGCAGACCTCGGGAGGAGGGACACTCCTGTCCCTCGCGCAATGCGCGGAGCTGGACCCAAATATCCACCCTGTCTAGCAGCCCGGTGTTTGCGCTCGCGAGTGCCGGAATTGAAATTCTCCGCGAAACCCGCAAGAAATGATTCGCCACGGCGGCGGATTTCATTCATTCTAACGACGGAATAAGAATCCGACACAATTATGGAAGGCGAAATTCTGCTTGCGCTGCTGGTGTTGCTGTGGCTCCTCATCGGGCCGATCGTCGCGCTGGTCAAAGCCAGTCTGGCCAGAACCCAAGCCCAACAAACCCAACAGGACTTGGACGACCTGCAACGCCAGGTGCGCCGTTTGCAACAAGAGTTGCTACAGCCGCGCGGCACGAACATTCCCAACGCGCACTTGCCGCAGGCCCATATCCCGGAGCAGCCGGACCTGCCGGACCTGCCGGACCTGTCGGACCTGCCGGACCTGTCGGATCGGTCGGATCGGTCGGATCGGTCGGATCGGTCGGATCTGACAGACAAAACCGCCGCTCACGAACCAGCGCCGCCGCCGATCCCCACCGCGCCGATCCCCACCGCGCCGATCCCCACCGCGCCGATCCCCACCGCGCCGGTCCCGGCAGCGGCTGCCAGCGAGGAACCCCCGCCGCCCGCGTTTTCGCTGGAGCAATTCATGGGAGTGAAATTGTTCGCCTGGCTGGGGGGCATCGCGATGTTTTTCGGTGTCATCTTCTTTGTGAAGTATGCCTTTGAAAGAAACCTCATTCCAGCCGCGGTGCGGATCGCACTCGGCTTTGTGACCGGCACCGGATTGTTAGCCGGGGGCCTGGTGTTGCACCGCAAGCACGCCTATCAGGTATTGGCGCAGACGTTTTGTGCCACCGGGGTGTTGATTCTCTATGGCGTGACCTTTGCGGCGCACGCGGTCTATCGCTTTCCCGCATTCGGTGCCGGGCCCGCCTTTGCACTCATGGCACTCATCACCGTGGCCGCATTCCTCATCGCCGTGCGGCTCAACGCGCTGGTGGTGGCGGTGCTCGGCATGCTCGGCGGTTTTCTAACGCCAGTGCTGGTGCAAACGGGCAAGGACAATCCACTCGGCCTGTTCAGTTACATCGCCCTGCTCGTCATCGGTCTGCTGGCGGTTTCGCGGCACCGCCGCTGGGGTTTTCTGGTGAGTGCCGCCGCCATCGGCACGGTGCTGATGCAAGCCGCCTGGTTCAGCAAGTTCTTCATCCGTGGCAACTATGCCACTGACTTGAAAATCCTCATTCCGATGGGAATCCTGGTGTTCTACAACGGCTTGTTTCTCACGGCCGCGTGGCTGGAAAAACGCCGCCAGGACCCCATGCTTCATGCGGCAGGCTCGGCGCTTGGCTTGTGCGCGGTGTCCATGTTTTTCGCCTTCATGATGCTCAACTTCGCCGCGGTGTCCGCCCGCATGCCCGTGCTGTATGGGTTCATCTTGTTAGTAAACGGGGTGGTGCTGGCACTGGTTTGGTTGCAACCCGGACTGGTGGCCGCCCAAGTAGCCAGCGCCCTGCTGACTTTCCTGCATCTGGCGCTGTGGTCGGGCGGCTACTTGAATCCGGAACGACTTGGCATCACGCTGGCGGCGTACCTGGTGTTTGGCGCCTTGCATGCGGTGGCTCCAGTTTTGTTAGGCCGGAGCCGGCCTGCAAGTCTGGCAGTTGTGCCGGTCAAATTCTGGCCATGGCTGGCGCCGCTGAGCCTGCTCCTGATTCTGGTGCCGATCACCGGCCTGCCTCATTCGTCATTACTGGTCTGGCCGGTGGTGCTGTTGCTCAATTTGTTGGCCATCGGGTTGGCGGTGGGCACCGGTGCGATGTGGCCGGTCCTCGGTTCGCTGGTTCTCAGCCTGATCCTCGCCGCCGCCTGGCTGCTGCATGCGCCGTTGCCCATCCAGGCCCTCTCGCCCTTCCTGTTCATCATCACCGGCTGCGCCGCGGTTTTCAGCCTGGCCGGCAAATGGCTGCTGGCAAAACCCGACCTGGCGGATGGATCGCCAGAGGGTGAAGTCTCGTTGGAACGACAAGTTGCGCAAGTCCTGCCCGTGTTCTCAGGAGTCCTGCCCTTTATCCTGCTGATTTTGGCCATCCTGCAACTCCCCATCACCAACCCCTCACCCGTCTTCGGGGTCGGCCTGCTGCTGGTCATCCTGTTGTTAGGTTTATCACTCCTCGACCGTCTCGCTGCCTTGGTGCCCGTGGCGCTGGGCTGCATTCTCGCCGTGGAGTTCGTGTGGCATGGTCACCGCTTCACCCCGGCCTCACCTAACATCCCCCTCGGCTGGTATCTGGGGTTTTATGGGTTGTTTCTGGTGTTTCCCTTTGTGTTCCGCAAAGTCTGTGCGCCCAGCGTCTGGCCATGGACGGCCAGCGCGGTGGCGGGCATCGGTCACTTTCTGCTGATCCATCATCTGGTGGGCCAGGCGTTCCCGCAAATGGATGGCAGGATGGGCTTGTTGCCGGCCGCCTTTGCCCTTCCCAGCCTGCTCGCGCTCGTCGCGGTGGTGCGCATGGCCACCGCCATGGATGAAGTCCAACGCGGCAAACTCGCCTGGTTCGGCGGCGTGGCCTTGTTCTTCATCACCTTGATATTTCCGATCCAGTTCGACCGCCAGTGGCTCACCGTGAGTTGGGCGCTGGAAGGGGCGCTGCTGCTCTGGTTGTTCCGCCGCGTGGTCCATCCCGGATTGCAACTCACCGGCCTGGCACTGTTGACCGTCGCTTTCGTCCGACTCGCCATTAATCCGGCGGTTTTTTCCGATTACAGTTACGAGCGCAGCGGCACGGTCATCTTCAACTGGCAATTGTACACCTACGGCCTGGTCGCGGCGGCGCAATTCCTCGGTGCCTGGTGGTTCAGCGACCCCGCTGGGCGCCTGGCTTCAGTCAAGGCACGCGGCGTGCTGCTGGGCTTTGGCGGCGTGTTGTTATTCCTGTTGATGAACATTGAAATCGCCGACTTCTTCACCCCGCCCGGCAACCGTTGCGTGGCCTTCAACTTTGGCATGAACTTCGCCCGCGACATGACCTACAGCATCGCCTGGGGCTTGTTCTCGTTAGCATTGTTAGGCATCGGCATCTGGCGCCATGCCGGGCCGCCACGCTATGCGGCTATTGGCCTGTTGGTCATCACCCTGCTCAAGCTGTTCCTGCATGATCTGTCCAACATCGGCAGCATCTACCGCATCGGCGCCCTCATCGGCGTCGCCATCATCGCCTTTGCCGCATCCTTCCTCTATCAACAATTCTTCAACCGCTCCAAGCCGTCATGAAATCCCCCGCCGCCCTCGTGCTCCTCGCCTGTGGCATGGCATCCGCCGCCCCGGCCGCCACGCACACCGCCTGGCAGTGGCAGCAAGACGTCCCGATCCCCGCTGCCGGCATGGTTAGACTCGACCTGCCGCCGCCCACGCTCGATGCCTCGCGGCCGGACCTCGCCGACCTGCGCTTGTTGTCGCCGGCTGGAGTGGAAACCTCCTATCTGATTGAAATTCCGCAGCCTTCCCTCGCCAGGGAGATGCGGGCCGTCGATTTCAAAGCCGCGCTGCTGGAACCGGCGCCGGGGCAGGATGCCGCCACCGTGTTAGAATGTGCCACCGCCAGCGGCGAGCCGCTGCAAGCCATCACCTTGGAAACCCCGGCGCGCGAATTCATCAAATCCGTCGGCATCGAAGGCAGTCATGATGGCACGACTTGGCAAACACTCGCCAACCGCGAAGTGATCTTCCGCCAGGCCGGCGGCGCCGAGCGGCTGTGTGTCCCGCTGCCGTCAGACACCTGGCAACGCCTGCGTTGCACCCTCTCCGATGTCCGCTCCGCCCCGGTCGCATTCACTGGCGCGCGCCTCACTCTAACCAACTCGAAACAACCGGAAAGCGTCGCCCACGCGGTGAGCCTCCAACCCGCCACGCAAGCTGCGCAGAGCACCCGCATCACCCTCGACCTCGGTGCCGCCAACCTCCATCTGGCGGAGCTCAAACTCGCCATCACCGACCCGGTTTTCAGCCGCAATTATTCAGTGGCTGTTCTAACAGAAACCCCCGTTGCTGGCAGTGACACCAAGGCGCTGTGCGCAGGCACGCTCTACCGGGTGTTGGGGGAACAGCAAGCCATTACCGAGAACCTCGTCATCCCCATCCATCAGCGCATTGCAGGCAAACAACTCGTCCTCACGTTGCTCAATAACGACAGCCCGCCGCTGGCCGTCACCGCAGCCGCAGCCCTCCGATATCCGACCACGCTTGCCTTCCACGCCGCCCAAGCCGGCACCTGGCACCTGCTCACCGGCCACGCCAAGGCATCCCTTCCCCGCTACGACCTCACTCCATTGCGCGGTGAATTGACCAAAGCCGGCGGTCAACGCCTCAGCCCCGGCCCGTTGCTAGCCAAGCCGGACTTCCAAGTGCCGCCGGCCCTGCCCGGCGTGGATCCCGCCGGCGCCAGCATCGACCTGAGCCTATGGACGCGCCGCAGCGCAGTGCAGGTCGCGGCACCCGGTGTGATCCGCATCGAATTGAAACCCGCCACCCTCGCCGCTTCTAACAATGATTTGGGCGACCTCCGCCTCGTTCAGGACGGCCGGCAACTTCCCTATCTGATTGAACCCACCGCCACCCTCCGCAGCATCGATTGCCAGATCACACCCCATCCCGACGTCAAGCGCCCGAGCGTGTCACGATGGAAGGTGACTCCCCCCGTGGCGAATCTCCCGCTGAGCGAAGTGACGGCAAGTTCGCCAACCGCCCTCTTCACCCGTCATTTCACCGCCTCAGTCGAAGAAGCCGATTCGATGACCGCGGTGTGGACGCGGCCGCTGGCCGCCGCAACCTGGACGAAAACGGCTGACACCGCGTCCAACAAGCTGCACCTCAATCTGGAAGGTGCCCGCGTGCGGCATGCCATGCTGTTGGAAACCGACAACGGCGACAACCCGCCGCTTGCGTTGGAAACCGTCAGCATCCGTTACACTGCCCGCTTCCTGGCCGCCAAGCTGGTCTCCTCCGCACCGGTTTTCCTCTATTATGGCAACCCGCAAGCCAGCATGCCAGCCTACGACCTGCGCCTGGTCCGCGATGAATTACTCGCCGCCGACAAACAAACCGCGACGCTCGCGGCCGAGGAAATCCTCCTACCGGATAGCGTCAAACCCTGGACCATCACCGCAGGTTCCCCGTGGCTGTGGGCCGCCATGGCCTTGGTGGTTGCCGTCCTGCTGGCCATTGTTGCCAAACTCCTGCCTAAGCCGCAATAAGCCGCACCCAAAATGCGGACTCAGATCAATTCCGCCGCAAGCGGATCGACCAGGGCGCGGCCATGATGGATGAGGACCAGGCGCTGCCCGGTGATCCGCAACATGCCGGCGGCGGCATGCTGCCCGGCGCGGCTCAACGCGTCGGCATTGAGCAACGACAGCGGAATTCCCTCGCTGGTGCGCAGCCCCAGGGCGATGCGCTCCACACGCCGGGCCTCGTCATCCAAGGCTTCCACCTCAACCATGGCGTGGCCTACGGCTTGGATTTGGGCGATATAACTGGCGGTGTCCGCCCGGTTCTTGGAGCGGACGTTGGCGAGGGTGGATACCGCCGATGGCCCCAAACCCATGTAGTCCTCACCACGCCAGTAACCTTGGTTGTGTGACGAATGATGGCCCGCGCGCGCATAGTTGGAAGTTTCGTAGTGCTCGAATCCTGCCTCTGTTAGAGCGGTGTCGGCCAGCCAAAAGAATTCGGCGTTGTGGTCTTCATCGTCGCGCATTTCGCCACGCCGCAGAGAGTCGAAAAAGTCGGTGTCCTCCTCGTAGGTGAGATTGTAGGCGGAAATGTGGTCGGGACTCAGCACAATCGCCTGCCCGAGCGTGGCTTGCCAGACGTCCTTGGATTGGCCGGGAACCGAGAACATGAGGTCGAGATTGACCGAGTCAATGCCGGCCTGCCGCAGGATGGCAACGGATTCCAGCGCCTGCGCCACGCTGTGCTCGCGGCCCAGAGTCGCCAATACCGGCGCATCGAACGCCTGAATCCCCAGCGAAACGCGGGTGACACCCAACTGGCGAAACAGGCGGGCCTTGCTCGCATCAAAGGTGGCGGGATTGGCTTCCAGAGTGACCTCGTCCAAGGTGGAGAAATCCAACATGCCATGCAGCGCCGTGAACAAGCGGGTGAGATGCGCGGGTGACAACATGCTGGGCGTGCCGCCGCCAAGATAGAGCGTACGCGGAGCGGGATCGGCGTGCGGAATGCGCCGTTTTGCCTCGGCTATGAGGGCATCGACGAAGGAGCCGACGGGGGTCCGGCCAGGCGTGTGTTTGTAAAACGAGCAATACGGGCAAACCCGGTGGCAGAACGGAATATGGATGTAGAGGAGCAGGGCGCACAAACCGTAACACCATCCCCGCCGTGACGGAAGACCCGAGGCAACCTTTCGCATAAATTCTCCGCCTCACACCCAAACTGAATCACTTCGGATTAAAAAAAATGCGCGTTTGGGGCAACTGGCAGCGAAAATGGGTTGCTTTACGTGATTGCTGGCTCAAGCTCGGGTCACGCATGACGGTGCAACCGATAATAATTCAAGGAGGAATGGGAGTGGGAGTGTCAAATTGGCGCTTGGCCCGGGCGGTATCTGAAGCCGGACAATTGGGTGTGGTGAGTGGCACCGCCTTGGATTTGCTGTTGACGCGGCGTTTGCAGAGTGGTGATCCGGGTGGCCATATGGCGGAGGCTGCGGAACGGTTTCCCTTCCCGGCTATCGTCGAGCGGGTGTGGAAACGCTATTTCGTGGAAGGCGGCAAGGCCGTTGCCAAGCGCTTCATGAGCGTGCCCATGCATGCCCTCAAGCCGTCGCAGGATTTGGTCGATCTAACCGTGCTGGCAAGTTTCGTCGAAGTCAATCTCGCCAAACACGGCCACAACGGCCTGGTCGGCATCAATTTGTTGGAAAAAATCCAACTGCCCACCATTCCAACCTTGTTCGGCGCCATGCTCGCCGGTGTGGATTACGTGCTGATGGGCGCCGGCATTCCGCGCGCCATCCCGGGCATTTTGGACCAACTCGCGGCGGGACAACCGACCAAGCTCAAAATCGACGTGCAAGGCGCGGCTTCGGATGAGGAATATTTCACCGAGTTTGATCCGTCACCGTATTTGAAATCACCCGAGCAGCGGCTGGATCGTCCCAAGTTCCTCGCCATCGTTTCTTCCGCCACGCTGGCCATCGCCCTGGCCCGCAAATCCTCCGGCCGCGTCGATGGCTTTATCGTCGAGGGCTGGACTGCCGGCGGCCACAATGCGCCTCCACGCGGTGCCATGCAGCTCGATGAGGCAGGCGAACCGATCTACGGCGAGCGGGATCTGCCGGATCTGGCAAAAATCG
>JBILFE010000077.1:0-9278 GCA_044351705.1 Luteolibacter sp.
TGCCACAGGTTCCGCCCGTGGTGCCACAGGTTCCGCCCGTGGCACCACCAATAATGGCAGCTCCGGTGTTCCAACTGCAGGGGGCGCTGCCCGCACCGGTTCCGGCGGCGGCAGATTCTTGCGCATGCGAATCTCCACCCGGCGGTTGGCCGCCTGTTCCTCCACACTGCCACTTGCCACCAACGGCTCAAACTTGCCCTTGCCACGCGTCACAATCTTGTCCCCATCCATCCGCAATGACGCCACCAGATAGTTTCTAACCGCCTCCGCGCGCTGCCGTGACAGCTTGAGGTTGAATTCATCCCCGCCCACCAAATCCGTGTGCCCCTCGATCCAGCAATACAGCTTGGGATTCCGGTCTATCAACAAGCCGAGTTTCATCAACCCCACCTTGGCGCTCTCGCGCAGTTCCGTGCTGTTGAAATCAAAAAGCAAATCGCTTGGCAGCATCGTCTTTTTGTTCACCAACACGTTTGCCGGCAAGCCAATCAAGTCGTCCAGGGAGGTCACCCCATCCAAGGCGCCCTCCTTCACCTTGCCATGCGCACCCTTTTTGAGTAAATCCTCGGTGAACTTGTTCAAATCCAGATCATCCGCCTGCACGGCCCCGGGGTCCACCGTGATTTGCCCGACTGCGGCGGGCGGCAGACTTTCCTCCACCCGCCCCATGGCGGGCAACTCCGCTTCAATCTCCATGCCTGCGGATCGATCTGGCGCCACCTCCGCGGGCGCCCCCTCCTCCTGCGCCGGATTGGACATCCGCAGCGCGTATTCCGGCTCCAGCACATCCGGCCGGATATCAATGTCTTGATCCAGCGGCAATTTGGCGAGCAAATCCACCTCCTCAAGCAACGCGGCGGCATCCTTGGGCGGCATCACTTCGGTTTCCGGCTCCAGCCTGTGTTCCGGCTCCAACGGCCGCACCTCCACTTGTTGCACCTGAATCGGTGCCGTGGTGATCTCGCGCGCCTCAGCTATACTCAGACCGATCTTGTAATGATCCAGCACCACGAATACCGCCACATGCAGCAATAACGAAACCACCATCGCCGCCGCCGCCCACCTTCCCAGATGATCCGGCCCCGGCAACCGGTAGGTTCCAGCATCCCGCGCATGATTCCATGTATACACCTCGGCCACAGCCCGACCATACTCTGCCACCCAATCGATGGCAACAGCGAAGAGCTATGGACAAGGCAATCCGCCGCAAGCATTCTCTTGCCGGCGGGCCGGCCATCACTATGTTAGAACAAATGGCAGCCTCCGGCCCATCCTCGTGACTAGTCCTCGCCACCGTCTTCGGCATCCTGCCCATTGCGTTGTGCCAAACATAATGCCAGTCATTAACTAGTTGACTGCGTCACTTAAATCTGATTCCCTTGCTAAATAAACGCGCCGAATCGTGGGTTGGGAGGGTTGGGAGTGCATAATTCCCTGTCTGATTGCCGGTCTTCGTCCTGCCGCAAATAATTGCGCGCCGTAGTGCGGGATATGCCCGCTTTGATTGCACTCATGCTGATGTTTGCTCCTTGGTTGCGCTCGAAAACGAGCTTGGTGAGTTGGGTTCTTTTGACCACAACCCAGAGCAACACCCGCCGCTCTAACCAATGTCAAACCGCATGCCGTCTCACACCAAAAAACCTCCCTCCCAACTGGTCAGTTTTAATTGTCGTCGGCGACCAGCTTTAATTGTCGTCGCACAGTGCGTGCCTTGGCTCGCGCTGAGTCTGATGACGGGGTAACAGCCAGTCCATAGCATCATAGAGGTCGTTTTCGTGAACGTTGTTCTCGAAGCCGCAAGCTGCCGCCAAGGTGCTGGAGCGGGTGGCGGCGTTGAGGGCTCGGTTGGTGGCTCTTGAGAAGTTCGCGCAGTCCGGCAACCACTTCCCCTGGCAATGCGGTAATGTTGGCGAGGGTGCGGTGCCTGACTTTGCCCGCCTCGCGGAAGGTTTCGCGCAGAAGAATGCAGGGCGGCGAGTTGCGGTTTTTGACCGTTTCAACGAACATGGCTACCAAATACCGACAAAAAACGCCGATATCCAAGTGGTGGTCGGATCTGCGGCGGATTTCAGAGATCGAAGTTCAGGCTAGCCCGCTCGTGTGCCGCCAGAGTCCGCCGCTCATTGGCGTCGCGCAGCAGGCGGTTCACCAGCGAACTGACGTACTGACCAGTCCTTGGTTTAGATGACACGCAGAGAATCTAACATATGAGGGAGAAGCGAACCACTGAATCCACTGAAAATATCGATATAATCAGTGTCCTCAGTGGTATTATTTGCATGTCCAACCTTTTGTAGTCTATCCCACGGAATCCTCAGTAAGTACGCCCGCCCATCGGCAGCCGCGCCGCAATACAATTGTTCTACTTCGAGGTGCGCAGTCGCACCAAGGCCGCGCACTGCAAGGGGAGCCACTCGTCGCGAGCTGAAAGCGCGGGCAGGAATATTGCCAGCGCCGCGGATCTGATAGAAATCACTTTTCGTTGAGGACCTCCACCGTGGAGGTGGAGGTCGTTTCAATTTCCCTGAATTTTGTGAGTGGCCGCAGTGGTGGTGCTCCGGCTTCGCCGGTGCAGCAGCAAGAAACGGAAATGAGCGCGATAGTGGCTAGGCAAAAAGAGGAGATGATACGGATCATGGAATCAAAAAATAAAGGATTGGTAAACGCCTGTGGGGTGGTTCCGGTCCTTCCTTGGATCATGGCGGGTGCGGCAAAGCATCGCGCCTGGTAGCCAAAAAGAACCAACATTGACAATTATTTGGTGGGAGCGACGTAGGTGGCTGGCTTCGACGGAGGAGCTGGATTTGGGCTGCAAGAAACGGCGAAGACAGAACCGACTGCAACGGCAGCAAGCACGGCAACTTTGTCAAATTTCATAGTGGGGTGGGGTGTTAATTGAGGTTGTTATCCAGACATGGCAGTCACGCGAGGACGAGCAACCTTAGTCATCGGGTGACCGTCTGCAAGGAAAATTGCAAGAAGTCGATCCGCAGGTCCCCCAACTCCTCACACAGCGCGGCGATGTAGGCAGGGGGAACCGGTCAACAAGGTAATGACTGGCATTATGTTTTGTTTGATGTCAGTCTACCAAGCCCTGCATTGCGCGCACCAAGGCAGGTGGCTGCCATCCCCGCATCCCGGCGTGCGCCGGGATGCGCCGGGAGGCGCAATTGATCCATGATGGGCATTGACGAAATCGGGATTTTGCTACAGATTGGCCGTCGAACATCCCAGTCGGAACCAACCTCACTCACCCTATGACTATTATTCGTCGTTTTCTCACCGTGGCAATGGCCGCCTCACTCACCTGTATGGCCGCCGCCCAAGATGGCAAGCTCAAGATCGCCACGGTTGATATGCAGGAGCTATTCAAGCAATACTACAAGACCAACGATGCGCAGAAGACGATCAATCTGGAACGCGCCCGCATCCAGAAGGACAACAATGAGCGCATGGCCAAAATCCGCGATATCGAAACCTCGCTAGGCAACCTGCGCAAACAACTCGATGACCCCGCCATCAACGACTCGAAAAAACAGGCGCTTTTCAAAGACTGGCAGATGCAGCAACAGGAGGGCATCGCATTGGACCGCGAGCGTCGCGAGTTCCTCCAACGCCGCAACCAAATGCTCAATGAAAAAATGCTGCAACGGATGAAAGGCATCCTCGAAGAAATCCGCAAATTGGTCGAGGAGCACGCCAAAGCCGATGCCTTCGATTATGTTTTCGACAAATCGGGTTTGAGCACTTCGCAGGTTCCCTTCCTTCTCTACACCAAGGACGCAACGGATATTACCGCCAGCCTTTTGAAGGATCTCAACAAGGATGCACCGGCCGATTCCCTTCCCGCAGCAGGCGATCCCGCACCCGAACTGCCCGCCCCCACCGGCGGCACGCCCTGAGGCCGGTACCAGTGCCCGTCTCGCAACCACTGCACCATGGCATTCGCACTCACGTTCCCTGAGTTCGCCCGTTTGGTTGGCGGCGACATCGTCCGGGCGGGTTCGGGAGATGCCTTGACTGGGGTTGCCTCGCTGGAAATGGCGGGGCCGCAGGACATCAGTTTCTTCGGCAATGACAAATACCGGAGTCAATTTCTAACAACCAAGGCGGGTGCGGTTATCGTTGCCCGCGGCGAAACTGACGGCGCGGAAACCGCCGGGTTGGTGGCAGTGGACAATCCGACCCTGGCCTTTTCCGCGGTTATCAGCCATTTTGCCGCGGCGGCGGGTGCCTTCACCCCCGGCATTCACCCGCGGGCGGTGGTGGATCCCACTGCGGTCTTTGATCCAACGACGGTGCGCATCCATGCCGGTGCCGTGGTCATGGCGGCGGCCCGCATCGGTGATGGCAGTGAAATCGGCCCCAACGCCGTGATCGGCGAGGCGGTCGTCATCGGCCGGAATTGCCGCATCATGGCCAATGTTACCATCCGTGAGCGCTGCGTGTTGGGTAGCGGCGTTATTCTACAGCCGGGTTGTGTCATTGGCGCGGATGGCTTCGGTTATCAGTTCCATGAAGGCCGCCATGTGAAAATCGAACAATCCGGTATAGTCGAGATCGGTGATGATGTGGAAGTGGGTGCCAATGCCACCATTGATCGCGCCCGCTTCGGCAAAACGTCCATCGGGGAAGGCACTAAAATCGACAATTTGGTCCAGATCGGCCACAACACGGTTATTGGCAAACACTGCCTCATCGTCGCGCTCGCCGGCATCTCCGGCAGCGCCCAACTCGGCAACTTCGTCACCGTCGCCGGCCAGGTCGGCATCGTCGGCCACGTCAGCATCGGTGACAACGCCATCCTCACGGGACGCACCGGCGTGACCGGTGATGTCGCAGGGGGTGGCACCTACGCCGGCCGGCCGGCCACCCCGCTCCGTGACTATTTCAAGTTGCAGGCCCATATCCGGCGGCTGCCAAAGCTGGCTGAACGCGTCAAGGCACTGGAAAAGGCGCTCGAGTCCAACTCGTGAGCGAAATCCGAGGTTTTTTTTGGCGACTCGACATTCCGAGCTTGCCAGCCTCCGCCGCACCCCTTATCCCCTGCCTCCCCGCACCATGGCCAGCACCCCAGTCATCAACCTCCGCAAAGGACACGCCGTCCGCCACAACAACGAAGTCTGCATCGTCATCGAGCATGAACTCAAAACGCCACCCCGGATGGCGTCCTACGTCCAAATGTCGATTCGCAGCGTGGCGACCAAGAAAGTTTTCAATCTTCGCCTTACTTCCAATGATTCGCTTGAAGGCGTGCTCCTCGAGCGCGTCCCGCATGAGTATTCTTACAAGGACAGTGGTGGCTACCATTTCCTCAACCCGGAATCCTACGAAGACACCGTCGTCTATGAGGATCTCATCGAAGCGGTGAAAAACTACCTCATCGAGGGCCAGCTCTACACCGTCCTGCTGGCCGATTCCATCGTTGCTTCAATCGATCTGCCGCCATCCATGGTGATGACCGTCACCGAGTCCTCGGAAGGCGTCAAGGGAGACTCCGCCAACAACGTCTATAAACCCGCCACCATGCAGACCGGCCTCATCGTCCAGGTCCCGCTCTTCATCAACGTCGGCGAAAAAATCAACGTCAAAACCGAGGACAATTCTTACCTCGGACGCGCCTGAGCCCACCGCTCATCCGCCCCTCACCACCCCCAGGCCCGTCTCCCGGGTCCTCAGGCAACGGAAAACGGAAAAATCTTAATCTGTATTTAAGGTTAAGAAAAATTAAATTTTTTGCTTGACGCGCGGCGATTTTTTTAAAATTTTCTCTGTGCGATGAAACGACCCTTGCTGCTAGTCACGCTGTCACTGATTTTAGGGGTATCCCCCGGGATAGCCAAGAGTGAACTGGAGACGCTGCGCGCCTTGTGCGCTGAGCAAGACCGCCAGATCCGCCAATTGGAGGATGACAATGCCAAGCTGCGCTCGATGAATGAGGTGCCGGTGAAGCAAAACCGCGACAGAGTCAGCGCCGAAGTGCCTGCGGGTGGCGCTGTTTCCGACCGCGCTGCGGCCAGCATGGAAAGATCGTCTGACAAAGCCGACGCCAAACCGGCGCCTGCCAGTGTCGGCTCCGAGATGAAATCCTCCAGCACGGCAGATGAAAAAAAGGGTACCAACCACACTGACACGGCTCCCTCCGCGGCAACCCCTGCGGCAAAGTCGGCGTCCGGCTCCACCGTCAACGGCAAGACCTATCAAGTGAAGCAAGGGGAAACGTTTTACAGCATTGCCAAAAAATTTGGCACCACGAGTGAGCGCCTGATGGCCGCCAATCCGGATATCAAGCCCTCCCGCCTGCGTCCGGGGTTAACCATCAAGCTGGGCAAATCCGCGGCGGCCTCTTCTGCCGCGCCCGTTGCCGCCCCCAAAAAACCCACTGCCCCGCCAGCGCCTTTGGATCAGCCTGGCAGCACGCCGGTACTGGCGCACAAGGCAACCAACACCGCGTCGCTGCCAGCAGCAAGCGTCGCAAGCAAAGGTGCGGTTGCACCCGAAGGTGCCAAAAAATCCACTTTGGCGGCAGCCTCTGGCGGGACGCCGGCGGCAGCCCCGAAGGTCCGTTCGGTGACGATTGACCGGACCACCACCTACGGCGAGTTTGCGGCAAAACACGGCACCACCGTCGCCCGCCTCAATCATCTGAATGCTCTGGACCTGATTGAAACCACCGTCTTGGCCAAAGGCTCGGAATTGTACATCATCGCCCAGCCATAAGCGAAGACGCCTTGGCCCCCCCCGCGCAGCATGGCCCGCCCGGTTGTTCCCTCCGGGCGGGCCATGGAGCTTGTCCCCTGTGACTACTTTTGCCGCTGGTCAAACAGCCAACCGATCAACTCGGGATCAAGGTAAGTCCGGGTCCATGAATCATGATTCACCCCCGGATAATAGGTGACCTGGGGTTTGCCACCGGCCGCCTCCAACGCCTGGACCATCTCGCGGGTCGTGCGTACCGGCACCACCGCGTCGGCCTCACCGTGGAACGCGTGCAGCGGTACGTCCTTGAACTTGGCAGCCAACGACGGATCACCACCACCACAGATCGGAACTGCGGCGGCAATGCGCCCGGGCACCCGACCTAACAGATCCCAGGTGGCAAACCCACCCATCGAAAGACCCGTCACGTAAAATCGCTTGGCGTCGACGGGTTGCTGTTTGAGGGTTGCATCGACCAGGGCCAGCACTGCATCCAACAATAAATTGGGTTTGTCCGCGGGGCTCAGGTGCATGGTTTCCCGGTTGATGGGCGACCACCAGCGGTCGGTCGGACATTGTGGGGCGATGAGGAAACACGGTTGCTTGAGTTTATCAGCGCCTGCCAGAATGGGCAACACCCCGTGCTTGAGCTGGGCACTGTTATCATCGCCGCGTTCGCCCGCGCCATGCAAAAACAAAACCAGCGGATAAGTTTTACCTGTTTCCAAGGATTCCGGCGCACTCCAGCGGTATTTCACCACGCTGCCGTTGGGTGCCGTCCACTCCCGCGCCTCCGGTTGGGAACCCAGTGCCGTGCACACTCCACAGATCGAAACCATCAATATTTCACGCATGCCGGCGAGCCTAATGCCACGTCCCGCGATGGAAAGAAAATTGACAGAAAAATGTTGTGTGGTGGGCAACCGGTGGTGACTATCGCGCGCGTTCAGCGAAAGCTCCGCATGAGTGACGACGTCTACGCTCATTATGATGGGCAATATACTAACAAAAATGAGAATCATGTTTAAAAAATCGATGCAGATGTTCGCAGTGATGGTGGCGTGTGTGGCGTTCATGCCTGCGGTCCGCGGGGCCGACGACGCGAAGCCGTACGATACCTTCGGCCATCGCGAGGCGATCCGGATGGTGTGTATTGGGGACAGCATCACCCAGGCGGGGGCCTATGTGAATGCGCTGCAAACGGCCTTTGGCAAACAATGGGAAGTCACCAATCTGGGCAACAGCGGCGCCACCTTGCTCAAAAAGGGTGATAAACCCTACAACCGGTTGCCCCAATTTGCTCAAGCCATCCAACGCAAGCCGGATGTGGTGAGCATCGCGTTGGGCACCAACGACTCGAAACCCGGCAACTGGTCTAACAAGGCGGATTTTGAAGCCGACTACAAATCCATGATTGATGAGCTCAAAAAGGCCAACCGCAAAGTGGTCATCTACTGCTGTGTACCGCCGCCGGCAGGTGGCAACAAATGGGGTATCAACGGCTCTATCATCAAAGACGAAGTCGGCCCCCTGGTACGCAAGGTCGCCAAGGCAACCCAGTGTTATGTCATTGACCTGCAGGAGCCATTCAATGGCAAAAACTGCATCCCCGACGGCGTGCATCCCAACGTCGACGGCCACCTGCTGATGGCCGCCGCCATCTACAAGGCGCTGACCGGCAAGCCCATCCCCGCGGAGAGCCCGGCACCGCCACAATAACAGCCCTACCCGCTGCCGCAGCATGACACGATAGCGTACCTTCAGATCTCAAATCTCAAATTTCAAATTTCAAATTTCGTCACCGCCGATCTAACAATGTCAATGCCAAAGGACCCCACATGACAACCCACCTATCCATTTTCGCCTTTGCCAGCCTGTGTCTGACCCACCTTGGGGCGGCCGCCGAGTGGCAGCCCGTGCCCGGCAACATCATGACCCGGTGGGCCAAAGAGGTCACCCCCGACAAGGTGCTGCCGGAATACCCGCGGCCGCAAATGGCGCGCGAGCAGTGGCAAAACCTCAATGGCCTGTGGGATTATGCCGTCACGCCGCTGGCCGACCCGCAGCCCGCCAAGTTCAGTGGCAAAATCATGGTGCCCTTCTGCATCGAGTCCGCCCTCTCCGGAGTGAAACAAGCGCTCACCCCGGAGCAACGCCTGTGGTACCGGCGCAGCTTCACCGCTCCCGCGTTGACCGACGGCAAGCGCCTGTTGCTGCATTTCGGCGCGGTGGATTGGGAAACCCAGGTGGTTCTCAATGGCAAGCCGGTGGCCGAGCACAAGGGCGGCTTCGACGCCTTCACCTGTGACATCACCGGATCTATCAAACCCGGCGCCGACAATGAATTGGTGGTCTCGGTTTTTGATTCCTCCTGTGGGGCGCAAGCCCGCGGCAAGCAAAAGCTCGATGCCGTCGCCCATCCCAAGGGCATTCGCTACACGCCCTGCTCCGGCATCTGGCAGACGGTATGGATGGAAACCGTGCCTGCGGTCTATATCGAGTCGCTCAAGATTGTGCCTGACGTGGATGGTGGCAGCGTGGCGGTGACGGTGACCACCCAGGGCGGCGGCAAGGCCAAA
>JBILFE010000078.1:0-9223 GCA_044351705.1 Luteolibacter sp.
CGCCGCCGGAACGCATTGTAGCGGCGCTCTATGAGCGTCGATGCGAATGAGATGTTGCGGGTATGGGCCAGCGACGGTCGCAGACCGCCGCTACAAGGCCGGTGCGAATGAGATGTTGCGGGTATCGGCCACCGCCGGAACGCATTGTAGCGGCGCTCTATGAGCGTCGATGCGAATGAGATGTTGCGGGTATGGGCCAGCGACGGTCGCAGACCGCCGCTACAAGGCCGATGCGAATGAGATGTTGCGGGTATCGGCCACCGCCGGAACGCATTGTAGCGGCGCTCCAGCATCACCCCCAGCCCGAAACCATGACTTATATCGTTGACAAGAAATGGGATTCCAAGACCCTGCCTTCCAGGTCAGGAACCGCATTGCAGCCGCCACCTTGTTAGAGGCGCCGGTTTCACCCGCAACGCCGAGCCCTTGAAGATCACAAAACAAGATTATGAGCCCCCCCCAACTTCCGACATTCGTAATGACCCCAACGACCCACGCAAGAACAGCCTGCCCCGCCATGATTCGGTTTAAGCTCCTGCCATGCATGGCCGTCCTGCTTGCGGGGGCCATGCATGTCGCAACCGCCGTGCCCCGCCCGGAACATCCGCGGCCGGACCTGATGCGCGAGAACTGGATGACGCTCAACGGCGAGTGGCAGTTCGAGGTCGACAAGGCGGCCGACGGTGATGCCCGCGGCTTGACCTACGGCAAGGATCTCAGCTCCAAAATCATCGTCCCGTTCTGCCCGGAAAGCAAACTCTCCGGGCTTGCCATTCCTACCACCCAGCACATGAAAGATGTCTGGTACCGCCGCACGTTCGAACTGCCCCAGGCCATGCATGGCAAACGGATCCGCATTCATTTCGGCGGCGTCGATTACCGCGCGTGGGTATTCATCAACGGCCAACTCGCCGGTATGCACGTCGGTGAAAATGTGGATTTCAAGTTCGACATCACCCGCTTCCTCAAGGCCGGACCTAACGAAGTTGTGGTCAAAGTGATCGACGACCTGTGGTCGGGCCTGCAGCCAGGCGGCAAACAATCCGGATCCGACCAGAGCGCGGGATGTTTCTATACCAGGACCACCGGCATCTGGCAGCCGGTGTGGTTGGAAGCCGTTGGGTCGTCATTCGTGGAAACCCTCTCGGTGGTCCCCGACCCGGACAACTCGCGGGTGCTGATCACGGCCAAAATCAACGGGCAGGACCCGCAGCTAACACTCAAGGCGGAGGCCTACGCTCATGGCAAACTGGTGGGGTCGGACACCACCAGCGGCCCGTGGCACAACCGGCTGGTCCTCAATCTCAAGGAAAAAATCCTGTGGCAGCCCGGCGCGCCATTCCTCTATGATCTGAAGTTCACGTTGTTGAGCGGCACAACCCGCATCGACGAACTGACCAGCTATTGCGGCTTGCGTACCGTGGCCATTGACGGCCGCAAGATTCTCATCAACGGCAAACCGGTTTTCCAGCGCTTGATTTTGGACCAGGGGTTCTATCCGGATGGCCTGTGGACCGCCCCTACCGACGAGGCACTCAAACAGGACATCGTGCTGAGCATGGCCTGCGGTTACAACGGCGCGCGCTTGCACCAGAAGGTGTTTGAACCGAGGTTTTTATACTGGGCCGACAAGTTGGGCTATCTGATCTGGGGCGAGTATCCCAACGCCGGCTACGGCAACCAGCGGGAAGGCTTCTCCGCCGTGGTCAATGAATGGACCGAGATATTGTTGCGTGACCGCAACCATCCGGCCATCGTCGGGTGGTGTGCCTTCAACGAAAACTTCGAGGGCACCGGCGAAGTCCAGCAAATGATCTGGAACATCACCAAGGCCATCGATCCGACGCGGCCCGCGCTCGAGGCCAGCGGTTGGACCCACACCCTGCCCAACCCGGAAGTCAGGGACGCGCATGACTATACCGACAATCCGGCACATCTGTACAAGCGCTGGATGGACTATTTCTCCGCCCCGCCGGAAGGCCCGTTTCCGCCAGCACGCTACTACAACCCATCTTCCTCCAACGCCGACCGCGGCGTGCCATTCATGGTCAGCGAAATCGGCGGCATCGGCTGGGGTGTGCCCAAGGGTGGCTGGAGTTATGGCCAAGGACCCAAGACTCCGGACGAGTTTTATGTCCGCTACAAGGGCACCATGGATGCCATGCTCGACAACCCCAACCTGTTTGGTTTCTGTTATACCCAGCTAACCGACATCGAACAGGAAAGGAACGGACTCTACTACTATGACCGCAAGCCGAAGTTCGACGCCAAGAAGCTGCATGACATCACCGCACGCGCGGCGGCCTATGAACGTGGTGAACCCGTGGCCCCCGCCCCTGTTGTCAAGACCCTCGATGCCAAATGGAAGGTGCTGGTGGGCGCCGCTCCGGATGGAATCGTGTCAACCCCATACAAGTACATCACGGACAAACCGGCCGACGCCTGGATCAAAGCGGAGTTTGATGACAGCACCTGGAAGACGGGGCTGGCACCATTCGCCAACGGGGATCGCGCCCGCACCGAGTGGAAATCCCCGGAGATCTATTTCAGAAAAACCTTCCAACACAACGGAACCTCCTTGAAACACGGCGCTGTGGTGATCGGCCACAACGACAGCACCGAAATTTATATCAATGGGGAGAAGATTCTTGGCGTGACAGGGTCCCAAACTTACCACCTGTGTCTGGTCACCGAGCAATTGCAAAAAGCCCTCAAACCAGGAACCAACACCATCGCCGTCCACTCCCACGAGGGCGGGCAGGGCCAATGGGTCGACCTGGCAATTTTGGTCGAGTAAACATGGTCCGGGGTTGATCTGTCACCAAGATATAGATCACCCCTCAAATGCGCCGCTCTAGCAGACATACCACCCGCTCAATGCAGATAACCACCACCAGGTCGTGGTGCCATAACATACTTGAAACATGTCCTCCCCAATCACTGTAGCTAAGAACACCATGAAAGCCGATCCATCCGTAAGTCGCCGCCACCATCCCCGCCTGCTCCTGCTCGCCGCCGCCGTGGTCACCGCCATGCCCGCCGCGGCCGACGTGCGCCTGCCGAAAATTTTCACCGACAACATGATGCTGCAGCGCGACCTGCCGGTGCGGGTCTGGGGGTGGGCGGACGCCGGCGAAGCGGTGAGCGTCACGCTGCTAGGAAAATCCGCCACCACCAAGACGGACGCGAAGGGCCAGTGGGCGGTTGAATTGCCCGCCATCAAGACCGGCGACAACCTGGAACTCACGGTCAAGGGCAACAACAACCTGACCCTCAAGAATATTCTGATAGGTGACATCTGGGTCTGCTCCGGCCAATCCAACATGGAGATGGGTCTCAACGGCTGCCTCGGCTCCCAGGATGACGTCAAGGCTGCGGATTTCCCCAAGATCCGCCGCATCAAGTTCCGTCAGACTCAGTCCGGCCAACCCGAGGCGGACGCTCCAACCGCCACTTCATGGCAAATATGCACACCGCAGACGGCCGGCGGGTTCACCGCAGTGGGTTTCTATTTCGCCCGTGATATTTTCCAGAAAACCGGGGTTCCCATTGGCATCATCGATGACAACTGGGGCGGCACCGCCATTGAACCATGGGTGCCGACCGAGGGACTCTCGTTAGTCGAGGAACTGAAACCGAAACTCGTGGCCAAGCGCGACGCGATCAAGAACTACCGGGCCCAGTTGCCAACCGCCCTCACGGCGATGGAAACCTGGATCGCTCAAACCCGCGCCGATTTGGCCAGTGACGCCCCGCTGCGCCCTGCTCCTGCCATACCGGCACAGCCGGACGGCGGCTGGAGCGGCATCTATAACGCCATGGTCGCCCCCATCGTGCGTTTCCCGATCAAGGGCGCGCTGTGGTACCAGGGCGAATCTAACGGCGGTGAGGGCGTCACCTATTACGACAAGATGCGCGCCCTGATCGGCGGTTGGCGCAAGCAGTGGGGACAGGGGGAGTTCCCGTTCTACTTCGTGCAACTCGCCAATTTCCAGGCCGTGTCGGACAATCCCGCCGGCGGCAATGGCTGGGCCAAACTCCGCGATGCGCAAACCCAGTCGCTCACCCTTCCTAACACCGGCATGGCCGTCATCATCGATACCGTGCCGCTCGCCGAAAAAGACGACATCCATCCGAAAAACAAATACGATGTGGGCCTGCGCCTATCACGTTTGGCCCTCGGCCGCGACTACGGCCAAAAACAACTCGAGGTTTCAGGCCCACTGTTCAAGGCACTCAAAATCGAAGGCAACATCGCCCGCCTGGCATTCGACCACACCGGCAGCGGCCTGATGGTTGGCAAAAAAGAGGGCCGCTCCCCGGCCGTTGAGAACAAGGAGGCGAAACTCCTGCGCTTCGCCATCGCGGGTGCCGACAAGAAATGGTTCTGGGCCGACGCCGTGATCGTGAACAAAACCGTCGACGTGTCCTCGCCTGAAGTGAAGGAACCCGTCGCAGTGCGCTATGCCTATCAGATGAATCCGGACGGTGCCAACCTCTATAACCGCGAAGGTCTTCCCGCCTCGCCATTCCGCACCGATGACTGGTGAACATTTTTTCTGAAGCGCAATCGTCACAACAACCAGCAACAACATGAGCGTGAAAAATCGAATTGGATTTATCATGATGGCCTTGGCAATGCTGCCGGGCCTGCCGGTCATGGCGGCCGGCGAAGCGCCGGACCTAACCAAAGGCGAAGCCACCGGGGTGGACCGCAAAGGGACTTACAACCTGGGCGCCACCGGGATGAGGGGCTGGATCTATCTGAAACCGGCGACCCACTTCGATGGCCTGCAAGGGCGCACCACCGCCTCTAGCCGCCAGATCCTGGTCACCCACGTCGGGGCCAAGTCGCCGGCGGACGGCGTGATGCAGGTGGACGACGTGATCCTCGGCGCCGGCGGCAAGATGTTCAGCGACGACGCGCGCCGGAGCATCGCCGCGGCGATCCAGGAAGCGGAAAAGGAATCCAACAATGGAGTCCTCAAATTGACCCGCTGGCGGGCGGGTCAGACTGCGGAGGTGCAGCTCAAGTTGCGGGTGATGGGGACGTACAGTGCCACCGCGCCCTATCAATGCCCGAAGTCGCAGAAGATCTTCGAGGACGCCTGCAAGGCGCTGGATAAGGAACCGTTGCCGGAAAACTGGTGTGGCGCGATCAGCGGCCTCGCCTTGTTAGCCACCGGCAACCCCGACTACCTGCCCAAGCTGCAAGCATTCGCCCGCAAACTCGGGCCGCCCACCATGAATCTGGAAAAACAAGGCCTGGGGGCATGGGAGAGCGGTTACCGCAACTTGTTCCTGTGCGAGTATTACCTGCGCACCGGCGACAAGGACGTGCTGCATGCGATCCGGGAAATCACCGTCTCGGCCGCCAAAGGCCAGGGCATGTACGGCACCTTCGGCCATGGCTTCGCCGCCCTGACACCCGACGGCAAACTCCACGGTTCCATCCCGCCCTATGGCCCCGTCAATCAAGCCGGGCTGGGAGCCAACATGGCCATCGTGATGGGCAAGAAATGCGGCGTGACCGATCCGGAGATTGATCCGGCCATCGAGCGGGCATCCAAGTTTTTCGGTTACTTTGTGGACAAGGGCACTATCCCCTACGGTGAACACGAACCCTGGCCCTATCATGACAACAATGGCAAAAGTGCCATGGCCGCCATGTTCTTTGCTCTCCAAGGCAACCAAACCCCGCAAGCCCAATTCTTCGCCAAAATGGCCACCGCCGGCTACAAAAGCCGCGAGTGCGGCCACACCGGCCAGGGCTTCAGTTACCTGTGGGGCGCCCTCGGCGCCAATGTCGGCGGGCCTGCCGCCGCCGCCGCTTTCTTCCATGAGGCGTCCACCCATCTCGACCTGGTGCGCCGCTGTGACGGCGCGTTCACCTACGATGGCGGAGAACAATACGGCCCCGGCAAAACGCACGACAATACATACTACGGAAATAGTAGTTACAGCGGGTTGAGCCCGACCGCCACTTATGTGCTGACCTATTCGCTGGCCTTGAAGAAACTCTGCATCACCGGCAAGGATGCCAAGCCGGCAGACGCGCTGAGCAAACAGGACGTGGATGCCGCCATCACCTCCGGACGCTTTGATTTGGAGCGGCTGCAAATGACGCCCGCGCAACTGGTGGCGGCGTTTGGCGATTGGTCGCCGGTCGTGCGCGGCTGGGCGGCGGAAGAGCTGGCCAAGCGCCCCGAGGCCAAGGCGATGGTGCCCGAGTTGCTCAAGATGGCGCAAGCCAGTGATGTGCATGTCGCGCAGGGTGCCTGCGAGACGCTGGGTTACCTCAAGAG
The DNA here is from genome assembly GCA_044351705.1 of Luteolibacter sp. Lineage (GTDB taxonomy): Bacteria > Verrucomicrobiota > Verrucomicrobiia > Verrucomicrobiales > Akkermansiaceae > Luteolibacter. The sequence goes on from JBILFE010000078.1 coordinate 6,306, forward strand.
AGCGGAGGCATTGCCGGTGTTTGTGCGTCTGCTGTCGCACAACGACCGCTGGCTGCGCTTCAAGGCTGCGCAAGCCCTCAAGAGATGCGGTGCCGAGGCCAACCCCGTTGTCCCCGACATCCTCACGGCCACCGCCCTAACCGCCGAACCTCTCACGCCGATCAATTGGGCCGATCCGGTCCAACTCACCCAGGGCCAACTCGCCGCCGCCTTGTTTTCCGGACCACGCGCCGACGCCCTCAAGGGCATCGATTCCAAACTCCTCTATCCGGCAATCCGCGCCATCGCCAACAACGCCGATGGCATGGCACGCGCCACCCTGCGCGGCTATTTCGAGAAAATCCTCACCGTCGAGGACGTGCAGGCGCTCGGTCCGGACATCCTTGCCGCCGTCAAAACGCCGAGCCCGGCGGACAAGATGTTTTCTAACGAAATCCGCATGGGCGGCTTCAAGGCCCTCACCAAATACCACTTCCAGGAGGGCATTGAGGCGGGCGTGGAATTCGCGAAGACCCAGGGTGGCCACGGCAGCCAGAAACGCACCGGTGAAATCATGAAGGAAATCATCACCTATGGCACCGCAGCCCGCAAAGCCGTGCCGGGGTTGCGTGAACTGGTCGCTCAATTCAACGCTGAAGTCGCCGCTAACAAGTTTCCCAAAGGCGCGATCAACCAAGTCAGAATCGATGCGGTCGAGGATGCCATCAAGGCCATTGAAGCCGCCACCTCCCAGCCACAACTGCGCAGCATCTCGCCCCCCCCCAATCAACGGGAGGTGAAGTGACCGACAGGCATGAACCCGCAGCCGATCTAACAATCCATGACCATCACCATCCCGCGCGCCGTCGTGGCCGCCATCTTGTGCCTGCCGCCCGGCTGGCTTTCCGCCGCCGCTACCTTCGCGAACATGCGCTGCGAATTCCGCGACAACCCGCTCGGCATCGACGTGCCAAAGCCGCGGCTGTCGTGGGTCATTGGCGAGTCGGATTCCGCAATCTCAAATCCAAAATCCAAAATTCAAAATCCAAAATTGGAACTCCCCAGAGGGGAGAGACAAACCGCCTATCAGGTTCAGGTCGCCTCCACTCCCGAGCTTCTCGCCAATAACCAGGGCGACCTGTGGGACAGCGGCAAGGTGGAGTCAGACCAAAGCAACCACATCATCTATGCCGGCAAGCCGTTGGATTCGCGGCGGGTATGCCATTGGAAAGTCCGCGTATGGCTTGGCACGGGTGATGCGACGCCTTGGAGCATGCCTGCCGCCTGGTCGATGGGTTTACTTAAGCCCGACGACTGGCAGGCAAAGTGGGTCAAGCCGCCGGGGGCGGAGTCCTCGCCCTGGCTGCGCAAGGAATTCACACTAACAGGAAAACCCGGGCCGGCAGCCGCCTTTGTGAATGTAAAAGGCTATGGCGAATTGTATGTGAACGGCAAAAAGGTCAGCGACGATGTGCTCTCGCCCGCGGTGTCGAATGGCAAGCAGCGGTCATTCTACAACACTTATGATATCAGCAAGTATTTGCGGGAGGGACCCAACTGCGTGGGCCTGTGGCTGGGCAATGGCTGGATCCGGGCTGGCGCCCGCGCCCGGGTCGAGTTGGATATGTTAGCCGGCGGCACACAGGTGGTGGTCGGCACGGACGCCACCTGGACGTTCATGCCGAGCACCTACAATGAATTCGCCTGGAAGAATGCCAACAATTGCCGCGAGAACCTCGATGCCCGCCGCGACATCCCGGGCTGGAGCGAGGTCGGTTGCGCCAGCGGTTCATGGCAAGCGGTGGAGGAAATTGCTGACCCCGGCGGCGTGGCAACGGCCCAGTCGTGCCCGCCGAACCGCATCACCAAAGTCATTCCCGCAGTGGCCTGCACCGCCCGCGGCGCGAATGCCTGGGAACTTGATTTCGGCACCAACCTGACCGGTTGGCTGCGGCTGCGCCTACCGCAAATGGAGGCCGGCAAGACTCTAACAATACACTTTGCCGACAAGCGTTTTCGCAACCCCGACGGCGACGACACACCGGCCGGCCGGATCAAGCCGGACTCAGCATTCAGGATCGACGGTGTGTGCTATAACGGGCTCAACCAGGTGGCGCAATACACGGCGTCCGGAAAACCCGGCGAGCAATACTGCCCCAAGTTCAATTACTTCGGCTTCCGTTATGCCATCGTCGAGGGACTGCCGGCGCAACCGGCGCTGGGTGATGCCGAGGCGTTGTTGATTGAATCCGACCTCACACCGGTGGGTTCCTTTGCCTGCTCTAACGACCTGTTCAACCGCATCCACCAACTCAACCTGTGGACGATCCGCTGCCTGAGCCTCGGCGGCTACATGGTCGATTGCCCGCATCGCGAACGCCTCGGCTACGGCGACGGCCAGGTGTCCATCGACACCCAGATCATGAACCGCGACGCCGCGGCATTTTATGCCAAGTGGACGACCGACTGGTCGGACGCGCAGGATCCGACCACGGGGCGGTTTCCACACACCGCGCCCTTTGTGATCAACTCCTGGGGCGGTCCGGGGTGGGGCGGGCTCGGCAGCGTGCTGCCATGGAAAAATTATGTCTATTACGGCGATGCTGGATTGCTGGATAAATCCTACGTTTCGATGCGGCGCTACGCCGAGTATTTGGACAGCCAGGCCGAGGCCGGCCTGCTGCGTGGCAAGGCCGGCAAGGAACAATTTCTTGGCGACTGGGTGCCGCCGGAGCGGGGCATGGATACAAACAACTGGCCGGCCAAAACCGCCTGTGAGATTTTCAACAACTGCTATCGGGTGTACCTGTGGCAGATGCTGGAACGCGGCGCCCGCATTTTGGGCAAGACCCCGGAGGCGGATGATTACAAGGCCAAGATCGACACTGCCAGAAAGCTCATCCACACGACGTATTTCGATCCGCAGAGACAGATCTACG
>JBILFE010000133.1:0-7598 GCA_044351705.1 Luteolibacter sp.
CGCATGCGGGCGATCCCCACTCAAAGGTTTCGCTCCGCAGGAAGGCCGAGGCGCACGTCCAGCAAAGGGAGGATATGTCGTCGGAAAAAACCGCCGAGCTGTCACCAGAAAACCTGATGACAATTCTCCACGAACTGCGTGTCCACCAAATCGAACTCGAGATGCAGAATGAAGAATTGCGGCGGGTGCAGGCGGCGCTGGAAGCCGAGCGGGCACGCTATTTCTATATCTTCGACCTGGCACCCGTGGGATATGTCACCCTCAATGCGGAGGGATTGATCCTGGAGGCCAACCTCACCGCCGCCAATTTGTTAGGAATGGGGGAGCTGAAACTGACCGGGAGGCACCTTTCCCATTTCATCCTCAGGGAGGACCGGGACCTCCACCACCAGTTCCGCAGACGACTCGCCTATGGCGGGGGAACGCAGACCTGTGAGCTGCGGATGGGCAAGACTGCGGGCACCGCATTCTGGGTCCACCTATCAGCCACCGCAGTGCCGGACCCCGACGGCGGCCCCGCCTGCCGCGTGGCGCTGAGCGACATCACCGAGCGCAAGCAGGCGGAGGAATCCCATGCCCGGTTGGCGATGGCGGTCGAGCAGGCGGCCGAGGTCATTGTGATCACCGCCGCCAACGCCGCCATTCTCTACGTCAATCCGGCCTTCGAGAAAACAACCGGTTATACCCGCGCGGAAGCCCTCGGCCAAAACCCCCGTATCCTCAAGAGCGGCACCCAGGACGCCGGGTTTTACCACCGCATGTGGGACACGCTCAGACGCGGCGAGGTGTGGCATGGCCGCTTCGTCAACAAGCGCAAGGACGGCACGCATTACGAAGAGGACGCGACCATCTCGCCGGTGCGCGACACGGCGGGAAAGATCGTCAACTACGTCGCCGTCAAGCGCGACGTCACCCGCGAAACCCAACTCGAAAATCAACTCCGCCAGGCGCAGAAGATGCAAGCTGTCGGTCGGCTCGCCGGCGGCATTGCTCACGATTTCAACAACATCCTCATGGCCATTCTAGGATACAGCGACATGGCCATGAAGGCGTTGCCCGCGAGCGATCCGGTGCGCAAGCTCATCGAAGAGGTCCATGCGGCCGGCACGCGTGCGGCGGCTCTTACGCGGCAACTTCTGGCGTTCAGCCGCAAACAGGTGCTCCTGCCGCGGGTGTTCAGCCTCAACGACTTGGCTGCCAACTTGAGCGAAATGCTGCGCCGCTTGATCGGCGAGGACATCCAGTTGGTCACGGCTTTCGATCCCACCTCGGGCCAAGTGAAGGCCGACCCCGGCCAGATCGAGCAGGTCATCGCCAATCTCGCCGTCAACTCCCGCGACGCGATGCCGCATGGCGGGACACTGACGATCGGGACGGCCAACGTGGAATTGGACGAATCCTACGCGAGCCAATATGCGGAGGTGAGTCCCGGCCGTTACGTCCTGCTGACCGTCACCGACACGGGCACGGGCATGACCGACGAAGTCAAGGCGCACATTTTCGAGCCATTCTTCACCACCAAAGATCAAGCCAAAGGCACCGGCTTGGGCTTGGCGATCATCTTCGGCATCGTCAAACAAAGCGGCGGTCACATCACGCTCGATAGCGAGCCGGGCTACGGCGCGACGTTCAAAGTCTATCTGCCGCGCGTCGAGAGAGCTGGGGAAGTTGCCGTCCCCCGCGGAGCGTCCGGCGAGGTTCCATACGGCACGGAAACCATCCTGTTAGTGGAAGACAACGAGTCGGTCCGGAAGCTGGCGCGGATGGTTTTGGAGGAGCGCGGTTACACGATGCTGATGGCGGGCAACGGTGCCGAAGCCATCGAACTTGCCCGGCGGTACGCGGGTGAAATCCACCTGTTGCTGACCGACATGATCATGCCGGGCATGAGCGGTCTGGTGTTGGCACCGTTGTTGGTGAGTTCCATCCCCGGCCTCAAAGTGCTCTACATGTCGGGCTTCACCGACGCGGCGATTGAACGGCAGGACTTGGCAACGATCGGTTCTTCCTTTCTCCAGAAACCCTTCACGGCGGACCTGCTGGCCCACCAGGTGCGCGCCCTGCTCGACGCCCCCGCCGGACCAACCAACGCGCCAGATTGAACCCGAAATCCGAAGTTGAATTCCTGAAATGGGGGAGGGAAACCACGGATTTCACGGATTTTTTTGGTTTGGAATCTTTCACCATTTGCAACTTCGGAGAAGTTGCCAGCGTCCTCGAAAACATAAGTCATCAGTGAGGAATAGATCGCGGTGACATGGTGACTTGAGTGTCATTAAACCATGTGGAGTTGGATATGAGGTTAGCGCCGGAGTTCCCGCCTGACGCCGGAATGAGCTTCCGGAATCAGGCGGGCCGGGGGGCGCTTGGTTATTTCGATGCTCCAAATTCCGTCCTCCCTGCCTCAATGGCGAAGAAAGACCGATGCTGAGGCGGAATCCCGGGGATTTGATGGTGCCTTTGGGGCCGAGAAAAAACGAAAGGCCGGTTATGGTGCGTCGCCGCCGGTGTAGAAGTTGGCCTTGAGCAGGTTGTAGTCGCCGATGTTGGGAGTGGCCGCCTGCGCCATGGTGGCCAAGCCCATTCCCAATGCCGCCGCGACCCAAAGGCCCCGGTTGCATGCCAATGTGTTCCTATTCAGGCTTGTTCTCATGTGTTCTTATTGATGGGGTTGGTGGAATATCGGATTCGGAAGCGCTCAAATGGGTGCTGGGGGATTGGGAAGGTTAGAACGTCATGGAACCCCCCTCAGGAAAGCCCGGCTTGCAGACCCGTCGCAAGCGCTGTGCCAAATGGCTGGGATTAGAAAAATCCATTGCAAACAAAGGGATTCAGGTCGTTGAAATGATCAGAGGGCAAGCCGGCCTGTCTGCAAAGCGTGCAGGCATACCGCAATCCTTGCAGCCAGCGCCCCTCGCCAAGTCATCGATGCAAGCGGCTCAATTCCTTTGGTAGCAAGGAATAGCAGAATTGGTGCCATGTGGCACAGCGATTGCCTTCCAGCACCAAGCCATGAGAATATTAATTGCCGAAGATGACCTCACCGCGCGCACGATACTGAAGGCTGTGTTGAACAAGGGCGGGCACGAAGTGGTCGAAACCATCAACGGTGCCGAGGCGTTGCAAGTGCTCCAGCAGCCAAACGCGCCGCGTTTGGCGGTTCTCGATTGGATGATGCCGGAAATGGGCGGACTTGAGGTCCTTCGACGGATCCGCACCCTGCCAACCGTCTGTCCGCCATACATCATCATGCTCACGTGCCGATGTGCAAGTGCTGACATCGTCGCCGGGCTCAAAGCCGGTGCCAACGATTATTTGACCAAGCCGTTTGAGGCCAGCCAACTCCTCGCCCGCGTCGAGGTCGGCCAGCGCATCGTCGAGATGGAGCTTCTGCATTGCAGGCGCCGGGAAAAATCACAGATCTTCCGCGTGGAGACCACTCGGCGCATCAACGAGTTGCAGGACGCAATGGCATCGAAGGACATGGAACTGCGCCGGACCCGGGCAACCCTGCTTGCACTGGAGCAATCCCTGTGCTAGAGGAACGTAACCTGCGGCCCGTGGATTGGCTGGGGTAGCGTTTGCTAACAGCAGCCCGAACATGGACGCCGGAAAAAACCGCAGATCACCCCGGATTAATGCTGATTCATCCCGATTTAAACCGATTCATGCTTGCCAAAGATGGCGACATGGAATAGTCCTGTTGCAAGACCCTGCTTGCACTCAATGCTAGACCCAAATGGCCCACCAAACCTCTTGATTGTCGATGACGACGAATCGCTGCGGGACTTGCTGACCATGACGGCAAGAGGCCTGGGGTGGCATCCGGTGGCGGCCGCATCCGGTGCCGAAGGGTGCCAATGTCTCAAGCCCTCCATCAAGGCTGTGGTGCTGGACCACGGGCTACCCGACGGCGATGGCATTCAGGTGCTGGGTCGCTTGCGCAAGATCCGCCCCGACGTGCCAGTGATCATGCTTACCGGCCTTAACGACGCCGAAACCGCGGTGCGGGCGCTCAGGGCGGGGGCGGATGACTACCTGACCAAGCCATTTGAATTGGAGCGTCTGTTCAGCGTGATTCAGGAGGCATGCCGGTTGCACCGCCAGAATTCATGCGCTGAAGCGGTCGATGCTGCAGTCATGCCCCCCAGATGTGGCGAATTCCCGGAGCAAAGCCGAAGCCCGAGCATGCGCGAATTATTCCAGCGCATGAAAAAGGCGGCACAACTCGACATCACACTCCTGTTGACCGGCGAAAGTGGCACCGGCAAGACCTTCATCGCACGCGAAATCCACCGTCTGAGCCCGCGGGCCGCCGAGGCGTTCATTCCGGTGAGTTGTCCGGCATTGCCGCGCGAGTTGCTAGAGTCGGAGCTTTTTGGACACGAGCGGGGGGCCTTCACCGGAGCCACCACCACACGGGTGGGTCGCTTCGAACAGGCAACCAAGGGGACGATTTTTCTCGATGAAATAGGCGACCTGCCGAACGAACTCCAGCCCAAGCTGCTCACGGTGCTGCAAGACCAGGAATTCTTCTCGGTGGGCGGCAACCGGATGCTGCGCACGGATTCCCGCATCATTGCAGCCACCAACATCGACTTGCAGGCAAGGGTGAGGGAAGGCCGCTTCCGTGAAGATCTCTACTACCGCCTGAACGTTCTGGAGTTGTACATGCCTCCGTTGCGGGAGCGCATTGAGGACCTACCCGGGTTGGTAGGCTCGATTCTCGCCCGCATCGCCCGGAAACGCGGGAGGGAATCTTGGAATGCCACTGCCGCTGCCGCCCAGATGCTGGAAAGTCATCCATGGCCTGGCAACATCCGCCAACTCGAGAATGTACTGGAGCGCGCGACTGCCTTCGCCGAAACTGCGGAACTCGACGAACGGGACATTGCCCCCCTGCTCGAAGGTCATTTCAGCACGCACGCTCCGGGAACAGACTCGATTCGCTCACTCCACGACGTGGAACGCCAGGCCTTCCTTAATGCCTACCAGCGCAGCGGGCGCAACAAGGCGCGGACCGCACGTGAACTTTGTATTGCTGAAAGAACGGTCTATAACCTGCTTGCCAAGTATGACGTCAAATGATGTGCGCGTGGGCAAGCATGCCTGTCTGCTAGGATTCCCAACAATCTTCTTTGCATGACAGAACGGTTGGGTAATCTGCGTGTCTAAGAACATACACATGAATCTTGGCACTTCCCTTTTCCCCGCCCTCCGGTCCGGCCACCAGCTCTTTCAACGGCCTTCACCCCGAAAGTTTCATAAGAGTTCAATTATGATTCTTGTGCTGGTTGTATGGGCAAAAGTGGCATTCGCTGCCGAAGTTCCCGGCACGGATGAACTCACCATCCAGATTGATGCGTCTGTTCGGGGCAAGTCCGTTAGCCCGCTGCTGTATGGCATCTTCGTTGAAGAATATAATCACAACATTACTGGCGGACTGTATGCCGAAATGCTTCGCAATCGCTCCTTTGAGGATAGGGACACGCCCCTCGAGTTGACTGCACCATTGGCCAAGGTGTACCGCAAGGACCCTGTGGCGGTCACACACACGCCTGAAGGATGGAGTTCCGGCGCCAGTGGCCACGGCGCGATGCGTTTTGACCATTCGCAGCCCTTGAACACGCAAAATCCGACTTCCTTACGGCTTGAAGTCACCAAACCCGGATACGAGATCATCAACGCTGGATTCTGGGGTATGCGAGTAGAGAGGGATGCAAAGTATAAGCTATCTCTATATGCCCGCTCTTCACCCGATTTCAAAGGACATCTTGAAGCGATAATTCAGGGCAAGGATGGCCAGGAGTACGCCAGGGATTCTGTTGGCGGCCTAAGCAACGCTTGGCGGAAATTTGAACTTGCGTTGCGCTCAAGCACCACTGACCCCATGGCTGTGTTCAAGCTGCGGGTTCAGGGGACCGGCACTGTCTGGTTGGATATGGTCTCTCTCTTTCCAGCACATACCTGGAAAGACCGTCCAAATGGGGTCCGCGCCGATATAGCCGGGATGCTCGCCGATCTGCGCCCCGGTTTTGTGAGGTTTCCCGGTGGTTGCGATGTTGAGGGAAGCTGTCCCGCCAACGCCTGGCGTTGGAAGCAGACAATCGGAGATGTTGCCCAGCGCGCCGGCCGTGAGGGGCTTTGGGGGTACCGTTCTTCGGACGGCCTGGGTTACCAGGAATATCTGGAATTCTGCGAAGACCTAGGCGCTGAACCCATCTTTGTGGTCAATGCAGGCATGAATTGCCAGAATAACGGTTTTAAGACATTCGTTCCTCTGGAAGAGCTGCAACCGTGGATCGATGACGCTCTGGATGGGATCGAATATGCCAATGGATCCACGGAAAGCACCTGGGGCGCGGTGCGGACCGCGAACGGCCATCCACGTCCTTTTCACATGAAGTACATTGAAATTGGCAACGAGAACAGCGGTCCGGCATATGCCGAACGATACGCACTCTTCTACGATGCGATCAAGGCACGCTATCCGGAAATTAAAATCATTGCCAACGAACACATCACTTCACGGCCATTTGATGTCCTCGCCGAACATTTCTACAAACGCTCCGATTGGCTGATCGAGCGAGTGAGTCACTATGATAATGCCAAACGCGAACCGTGGTCAATTCAGATTGGCGAATACTCATCCCGTGGTTCTGGGGATGAACGCACCTGGCGTGGAGCGCTGGGGGAGGCCGCTTTATTGTTGGGCGCTGAACGCAACCCGGACGTCGTGTCCATGACCTGCTATGGTGCGCTCCTGAGTCACGCGCGCGATCCCAGGTCTGTGTGGGAGCCCAATGAGATATACTTCAGCAGCGATGGCGTTTTCGGCACTCCTTCTTACTATGTCCAAAAGTTGTTGGGCAACCATCGGCCGGACTATATCGTGCCCATCAACATCACTGGAGCTTTTAAACCCGATCTCATCATCGCCACCGCCGGAGTGCGAAACCACGGGCGGGAATTAGTCCTCAAAGCAGTGAATCTCGCTGCAACTGAGCGTAGTGTTGTAGTCCGTGTTGACGGAATGAAAAGTAGCGCCTTCAACGGTAGCGCCACGATCATAACTGGCGCGCCCGCGGATGAGAATTCCTTTGCGTTACCCTTTCAGGTGTCACCTCGCCAGACCGATCTGGGCAAGGTCAGCCGCATTTTCACTACTGTCCTGGCGCCTAAGTCGCTAAGTGTATTCGTGCTCAGAACAACAAGGGACACCCAGGCAGTGGAGTGATCCCCTCTACTGGTATGACGGTATCCTAAAAGCGAAGGGAAAGACACGTCAGGCCACCGTCGATCTTGGCATACTCGGAGATCTCGATTTCGATGATGTCCTCACCTCGATCAAGCAGCATCTTGCAGACCTCCGGAAAGCCCGCCGACATCAGGATCTGAACTCAGTAAACGACCTCGTTTTTGACGCAGTGGCGAGCAAGTTGAATTCCCCGAAGGTGCGGTCAAGCTGAGGTTTTTTTTGGGGATTGTGGATGACGATTTTTACCACTGAAGCACTGATGACCACTGAAACCACTGAAATATATATCAATTAATGATCAGTGTTCTCAGTGGTACTCAGTTCCTCAGTGGTTTCTTTG
>JBILFE010000001.1:0-26782 GCA_044351705.1 Luteolibacter sp.
GTCACGCTGCACAACCCGTATAACGTTGCGATTGATTGCAGCAACTTGCGGGTGGAGTTTGTCAACGTGCCCCTGTCCATGATTATTTATCGCAACGGTGAGGCGCAAAGCAACGGCATGGTGCCATTCCAAACGATGACGGCGGACAATGCCGGCGGTGCCAGGGGCAAGCTGTTCGGGCTGAATTTGAAAAACAAAACCTCCGATGGCAAGGTCGGCGACCCGACCTTCCGCTTGTTGCCGGGCGAAGTGAAAGTCTTTTCCCCATACATCGATCCGGATCGCACCTATCTGCAGGAGCATCAGGGTGATCGGAAGCTTTGGGACATCTGGCTCAACAGTGGATTTACGACCAGCATGGATGCCATCCCGGGATGGCGCGGCGATGGCGTCGGCTTCAGTTGCGACTGGATCTGCGGCAGCCAGATTGTGGATGGGGACGAATCAAAAGGCCGCTGGGGCGGCTGTATGGGCATCGCTTGGAATGACGAGGTGCACGTGGAGTTCATCCCTTACACGTCATTTCCCAGCTCGCTTCCCGAAGCTAACAGAAACAAGTTCATCGTCCAAATGTCAGCACCCGATCCCAAGAGTACCGGCTCGCGCATCATCGTCAACGCCGTGGAAATGGATTATGAATCGCCCACCGGCCTGCAGGATTTCATCACCAGTACCGGCGTCAAGCTGCCCATGCGCTACCCCGCGACTGGAACGGTGAGAGGCGTTGACCTGGTGGATCGGGCGAGGACTCCGGTCAAGGATCTGAAATACCCGAAACCCTTCGCGTTGGTCAGCATGCAGGCGAAAACCACCGCCGGTGCCAGGGATGCTGACAATGCCGACGGGCGCCTGGGCACCAAGCCGTGGTGCTTCGCCCACGCCAATATCGGCGCCTCAACCCAGAAAGTCATCACCGAGCACTCCGCCAACTTCTCCCATGAATTTGACTTGCAGCTTCTCAAAGTGGCCAACGGCACCAGCAACTTGGTGCAAATCGATGAAAAGGACCGCGGCAATTTCATCTCCGGACATGGTTCCTTGTTCGGCACCAAATATGGAGTCCAATATGACATTCCGCTGACGCCATTGCAGAACTTCGCCAGCCTCAACGGTGCCAATCCCGGTGGCAGCTCGGTCTATCTGCCACGCTTCGCGCAACCCATCGGCAATTCCTGGGCGCACCCGCTCATCTCGCTGAGCAACTTGACCGAGGCCACTAACAGTTCCGGCTACGCCTACCTCGACCATTCGTTTTTGCTCAATCTGGCATTCTACGACAACTTTTATTTTTCCGGCATCGCGGATCAGGCCGGGTTGTTTGGCACCAATTCGAAATCGGCGGCGACGCTTGCGTCGGACTTTGCCGCCGGCAAGCCGCTGGATGACCCGCGCGTGATATTGCACCAACCCAACGCCCGCCCTGCCAGTGACTTCGCCGCCATCGTCAAAAAGGATGACGCATACACCAAGGTGGCCGCCTGGCAATTGATGCTGGGTGCCTTCAATATCAACTCCACTTCCGTCCTCGCTTGGAAGGCCCAGCTCGCTTCCATCCACGATTCACAAGCCATGGTTAACCAACTCGTCAAGGCCGCCTCTCCGCCCACCACCAAACTCACCAACCTAACAGCCATTGGCAAGCAGGAGAGCCGCATCAGCCGCTTCCGCTTGCCGGTGTCCCCGTCCTCGGCGGACGGCGGTGACCCGAAGGACGGCTATTGGCTTGGCCCGCGCGAGTATTCCGATGCCCAGTTGCAGAAACTCGCCGAAGCCATTGTCAAGCAAGTCCGCCTGCGCGGTCCGTTCCTGTCGATGGCCGAGTTTGTCAACCGCCGCCTCGGTACGGGTGAAACCGCCAGACGTGGCGCCCTGCAACAAGCCATCGACGAAGCCAATCTCAACCTCGATCCCGCCCTCAAAGCCGTCGCCGGCTTCGATATCCCCGCCGCCACGGTCAAGAACTACAAGTATGCGAAGAATAACGAGGCCGCCGGCACCGGCCCCAGCTACCAGGGAGCACCCGGATTCCTCACTCAGGCGGACCTCCTCAATGTGTTAGGCAAGGCGGCCACGCCGCGCTCCGATACCTTCACCATCCGCGGTTATGGTGAAGCCAAGGATGCCGCCGGCAAAGTCCTCGCCACCGCCGTCTGCGAGGCCGTGGTGCAACGCTTCCCCGAATGGGTCGATCCCGCCGACCCGGTGGAAACCGCCGTCGCCGATTTGAAAAGCATTTCCAACAAAAAGTTCGGCCGCCGCTTCCAAATCACCTCGCTGCGCTGGCTCAATTCTAACGAAATATAAGTTGTTGCAGCCGTCCCTATCCTGATTTTTGCCATGCGTTCGATTAGTTTCTGCCTGTTATTGCTGTGTTCGGTTTTCAGTGATGCTCAAGACACCCGCAAGGTGAGTTGCCGCTTCCTGTGTCTGGAAGGCACCACGCCGCCGCCGCCATTGCTCAACATCGGCGACAAGGGCGTGGAAATCGGCTGCACGATCCCGACCGAAACATTCTCCCAGGAGGTGGTCTGCGTCACCAAGGGCAACGTCATCAACTTCGTCTCATCGACGGATCGCAAGCCGGCGGCCACTGCCACGATTCCAGAGGCCGTGAATGCGGCCATATTGGTTTTTGTGCCACCGGCAAAAACGCCCAACGCCCTGCCGTGGCGGATTTTCGTCATTGAGGACTCCGCCAAGAACTTTCCGGACGGGGGGGCCTTTGTCGCCAACTTCCACGATCAGGACCTTCGTTTTGTCATCGGCGGAAGTCCATACATGCTGCATCCGGGAGGCTCCCATGGATTCGTCCGGCCGGAGAAACGCGATGCGTTCAACATGGCACCGGTGGTGTTTTACTTCCAGCAAGGCGACACGTGGCAGACTGCCAGTGAAAGCATGATGCGCTTCACCTCCGGCAAACGCTACCTCTTCTTCGCTTACGTCGATCTGGCGTCGGGCCGGCCGCGCATCTACACTTTCCAGGACTTCAAAAACATAACGGCCCCGCCGCCACCGGTGCGTTGACGCCGAACGCGGCCGGGGTTGGTTTCACGCCGTCAAATGTAGAAAGTTGAGGTCGGGAAAGCGTTGAAAGTCGGAGTCGAATGAGACCATGCGACAGCCAGCGGCAAGGGCGATAGCCGCCAGATAGGCATCCGTCCACAGACTGTGAGGCAGTTCCGGGCTAAGCGTTAAGGCGGAAAAATAACGCTCGGTATTCACCGGTTCCGTTAGAAATCGCACCTCCGGCAGGTCCAGAAAGCGGCGGTAGATATCCGATATCCGGCAGATCAGGGGTTGATGAGCTTGTGGTATTCGGCGAGGTCTTCTTCATTGAGAATGGTATAAATTTGGGCGTTGCTGAGGGCAGGCGTGGCGGGGGTGCCAGGGACGCGCTGAATCGCTATGGGGATGGCACTGCGCGGGCGGCGGGGTGGAATTGCAGACTCGTTGATCCTGCCTTGCAGCCCGGCTTCAATGTAATTTGCCACCAGATCCTTGAGTTTTACGCCTTGTTGTACCGCTCGGGTTTTCACCTCGCGGAAAAGTGGATCGGGGAGATCAATGGTTGTGCGCATGGCGGATACTCGCACAAATATGCTTTGCTGTAAAGATGCGTTTGTTCGCAATAAGATCCCGATCTGGTGGCGCTCATCCAAGCGAAGCGTCCGTGCAGGCAGGGGCAGCGTTGTGGCAGAGGGTCAGATCGCTCCATAGCATGCGTTCACCCTCGAAGACAAAGCGACCGCAGAAGGGCTGGTTTTCTAACAATACAGGCAACCACTGGCGGTCGTCCTCCCACATCCTGTGATAGGGGATGGCGGCGAGCGGGGTCCATAGGGGGATGGCTTCGTCGGTTTCGGTGGGGGTGCCGGTGAAGTTATCTGCGCGGAAAACATGGCACAGGATGTCCGGGCAGTCTGACATGGAGAACCACAACTCGCCGAGCTTGCGGGGTGCATGCGGGGTGATGCAAAGTTCCTCTTGGGTCTCGCGGATGACCGCTTGCAGCGGGGTTTCGCCGGGTTCGATTTTGCCGCCGGGGCCGTTGATTTTCCCGGCACCCAAGCCGCGTTTTTTTTCGATGAGCAGGATTTGCTCGTCCCGCACGATGAACATCAGCGTGGCTAACATTTCACCTTGCCACGTGGACCAGTCGATGGGGGATGGCTGCATGGCGGGGTGGGGGGCGATATGGCGCGGGTGGCTCTATCAAGTGACCGCCGCGTGATCCGCCACCGGGCCGCAGTTGCAGATGAGATTGCGATCCCCGTGGACGTTGTCGATTCTGGCGACGGAGGGCCAGAACTTGTGGCGGCGCAGATAGGGCAGGGGAAAGGCGGCTTGTTCGCGGCTGTAGGCGTGTGGCCAGGTGTTGCCGCAAACCGCCTCGACCGGATGCGGGGCGTGTTTGAGCGGGTTGTCGTGGGCATCGGCTTCGCCGCGGATAATGGCGGAGATTTCACCGTGAATGGAGATCATGGCATCACAGAAGCGGTCGAGTTCGGCTTTGGATTCCGACTCAGTGGGCTCGATCATGAGGGTGCCACCGACTGGCCAACTCATGGTGGGAGCATGAAAACCATAGTCCATGAGGCGCTTGGCCACGTCTTCGACGCTGATGCCGCTCCGGTCTGTGAGCGGGCGGACATCAATGATGCATTCGTGGGCGACGAGACCGGCATGGCCGGTATAGAGGATCGGAAAATATGCGGCGAGGCGGGTGGCAACATAGTTGGCATTGAGGATGGCAACGCCGGTGGCTTCGGTTAGGCCAGCCGCGCCCATCATGGCGATATACATCCAGGAGATGGTGTTGATGGAAGCACTGCCCCAGGGCGCGGAGCACACGGCGCCGGCTTTAGCGTCGAGTTCGCGATGGCCGGGCAGATAGGGCACGAGTTGCGGGGCCACGCCGATAGGACCCACGCCGGGGCCGCCACCGCCGTGGGGGATGCAGAAGGTTTTGTGAAGGTTGAGGTGGCAGACATCCGCGCCGATGGCACCCGGGCTTGTCAGGCCGACCTGGGCATTCATGTTGGCGCCGTCCATGTACACCTGGCCGCCGGCTTCATGGATGATTTCGCAAATCGAGCGGATGCTGCTTTCAAACACACCGTGGGTCGACGGATATGTGACCATCAGCGCCGCCAGCTTGTCGCGGTGTTCGCTGACACGGGTGGTCAGGTCGGCCATGTCGATGTTGCCGTTGGTGTCGCACTTGACGCCGATCACCTGCATGCCGGCCATGACCGCGGAGGCGGGATTGGTGCCGTGTGCGGAAACCGGGATGAGGCAGACCTGGCGGTGGGACTCACCGCGGGCCTGGTGATAGCGGCGGATGGCGAGCAGCCCGGCGTATTCGCCTTGCGAGCCGGCATTGGGTTGGAGCGAGACGGCGGCGAAGCCGGTGATTTCAGCCAGCCAGTCCTCGAGCAGACCTAACATGGCCCGATAGCCTTGGCTTTGCTCGGCGGGGACGAAGGGATGGAGCGCCGCGACTTTCGGCCAGCTCAACGGCATCATTTGCGAGGTGGCATTGAGCTTCATGGTGCAGGATCCCAGCGCGATCATCGATTCGTTGAGCGCGAGGTCTTTGCTTTCGAGGCGCTTGAGGTAGCGCAGCATCTCGGTTTCCGAGTGATAGCTGTTGAATACCGGTTGTGTTAGAAATGCCGAGTTACGGGTGAATTCGGCAGACCATGCCGGGCCGGGGGCGGCGTCACCGGCCATGGGTGAGTGGACGCCGAAGGCCCGGGTCACGTTGGCGAGGTCGGCGTCGGTGCTCGTTTCATCCAGCGATATGCCAAGGTGGTCGGCATCGATGCGGCGGAAATTGATGCCGCTGGCCACGGCACGGCTGAGAATCGAATCCGCCTTGCCGGGAACTATGGCCACAAGGGTGTCGAAGAACGCCCCATCCTCAATGGCAAAGCCGGCGGCGGTGAGGACGGTCTTGACGCTGCGGGTTTGGGCATGGATGGTACGGGCGATGTGGATGAGGCCCTGCGGACCGTGGTAGACGGCATACATGGCGGCCATCACCGCCAGCAGGACTTGGGCGGTGCATATGTTAGATGTGGCCTTGTCGCGGCGGATGTGTTGCTCGCGGGTTTGTAGCGCGAGGCGGTAGCCGGGGGTGCCGCGGGCGTCTATGGAAACACCAATGAGACGGCCCGGCATCTTGCGTTTCAACGCATCCTTGCAGGCCATGAAACCCGCATGCGGACCTCCAAAGCCCATGGGCACGCCGAAGCGTTGGGCTGAACCGACACAGATATCCGCGCCGAATTCGCCCGGGGGCCTGAGCAGGGTGAGGGCAAGCAGGTCCGCAGCGACTATGGTGACGGCTCCAGCGGCCTGGGATTTTTCAAAGAAGGTGGAGAAATCGTCGATGCGGCCGCGGGTGTCGGGATATTGCACCAGCACTGCAAACAACCCCTCGCAGGCGGCTGGATCAAAGGTTTGCCAATCGCCAATTAGCACCTCGATGCCGAGCGGTTCGGCACGCGTTACGACCACGTCGATGGTTTGCGGGTGGCAGCGGGCGGAAACAAAAATCGCATGGCCTTTGGCTTTGCTGGCGAATGCGAGGGTCATGGCTTCGGCGGCGGCGCTGCCTTCATCGAGCAGCGAGGCGTTGGCCACCTCCAGACCGGTGAGGTCGGAGATGAGGGTTTGGAAGTTGAGCAGCGCTTCGAGACGGCCTTGGGCGATTTCCGCTTGATAGGGAGTGTATGCGGTGTACCAACCGGGGTTTTCGAGGATGTTGCGCTGGATCACGCCGGGGGTGTGGGTGCCGCAATAGCCTTGGCCGATGAACGACTTGAGCAAGCGGTTTTTGTCCATGATGGCCTTGAGCCAGGCGAGGGCTTCCGGTTCCGATCGTGCGGCTGGCAACTCGAGCGTGGCATCCAGGCGAATGCCGGTCGGCACGGCGGCATCAACTAAGGCATCAAGGCTGGGGTATCCAATGGCGCCGAGCAATTGTTCACGCTCAAGGCCCACCGGACCGAGGTGGCGGCTACAGAAATCCAGCCGGGCGTACCTGGCGCGCTTGGGGTCAATTTTTGGAGTCATCGTGCGGCCGGGGGATGCTAAACCCGAAAACCTGGTAAGGCAATGCCCAATCAACCAGAGCGCGATAGCCGGCGTTTTTCCGCTTCCATCGTCTGGATTTTCCGCCAAACTCTCGGCCTGCCAGCAGCCGTTGCAGCCAAATCGCCCGGCGTCAATGAGCAAGCCCGAAATATTAACCCAAATCCGCCTGCCCGCAGCGCTTTCTTCATTGCAATCGTCCAACAATTAGCTTCATCCTCCATGTCCATGTCCTTTGATCCCTTCAATATCGGCAATGTCCCCGTCGGTGGCCCCGTGCCGTTTTTCATCCTCGGCCCCTGCGCCCTTGAAAGTGAAACCTTTGCTTGGGAAATGGCTCGCTCGCTCAAGGAAATCGCCGATCGTACCGGCATTCATTTCCTCTTCAAGGCGTCATTCGACAAGGCCAACCGCACATCCATCCGCTCCTTTCGCGGGCCGGGGCCGGTCGCGGGATGCCGCATTCTGGGCGAAATCGCCAAAGAACTCGGCGTCCCCGTCACCACTGACATCCACACCGCCGACCAGGCTGAAATCGCCGCCGAACACGTCGATTTGCTCCAAATCCCCGCCTTTCTCTGCCGCCAGACGGATTTGTTAGAAGCCGCTGCCAAAACCGGCCGCGCCGTCAACGTCAAAAAAGGCCAGTTCCTTGCGCCATGGGATACCGTCAACATCGCCGACAAACTCCGTGCCTTCGGCTGCGAGAGATTTCTCCTCACCGAGCGCGGCACCACTTTTGGCTATAACAATCTGGTCACCGACATGCGATCACTTTACTGGATGCGCAAGGAAGGATTACCTGTGGTGTTTGATGCCACCCATTCGGTTCAGCGTCCCGGAGGTCTGGGCGGCAGCACCGGTGGCGATGGCGAACTCGCCCCGGTTCTGGCCCGCGCTGCGGTAGCCACGGGTGTTGACGGGCTGTTTCTGGAAGTCCACTCGGATCCCGCCAATGCCTTCTCGGATGGACCTAACCAAATCCCGCTTGAATTCATCGAAGATCTGCTGGTCAAACTCATTTCCATCCATCATGCCTCGCATTGATCTCTAGCAACCCAATGATTTGTTGACCGGTAAACTTCCAGTCTTGTTTTTGCTTATTCCCACCCTGCTGATGGCGCAGGAGGGTTATCCCTCAGTCGCTCCCAAACGCAAGATTTCCATCGCCTCGCTGCTGCCACCCGGCAGTCTTCTCGCGGGCGTCATGCTGCCGCGCTATGATGAAGACCGTTGTCTCGTCGGGGTTCTTCACGCCAACAGCATGACCTTTGTCACTTCCGAAATCCTTGATGGTAAAGCCGTCTCCATTGAGTCGTTCAACCCCGACCACAGCTCCAATGTCCGCATGGATCTTGCAAGCGCCCGCTTCGACCAAAGCACAGGCGCTCTCAGCACCCGCGAGTCCGTAAAGATAAGATCCGCCGACATCAGCACCGACGGTGCCGGTCTCATTTACAAGGTTGATCAAGCCAAGGGCTTCCTGATGGGGCCCGTCATCACCCGCATCAAGGCTCCACCAAAAACAACCATGACCCCCTCAACTTTCCCTCTTCGTGCCACGGCCATTGTCGGCACCTCATTGCTTGCCATGCCGCTTGCCGCCGCCCCTGCTGGCGTGGTTGCCGTGCCGCGCGACGATGCGGCCAGCTTGTCTCAAAGCGTGGCCGCCGCCAATGCCCAAACCCGCGCCGATTTGCGCACGGTGCTGAGTGCATCGGTTGAAGCCACGCGTGCGGCTACGACCTTTCTTGAGCAGGAGGACCTCATCGCCAAGGCGGCGTCCGTGGCGGTGCCACCCGTTGCTATCGCCAAGCCCCTTGATGTTACACCCGGTCCCAATGATACCGTCATCAACTGTGATGGCGGCATGTATTTCGATAGCAATCAATACCTCCTCGTCTATCTCAAAAACGTGACCGTCGCCGACCCTCGCTTCACCCTCGATGGTGCCAATGAAATCAAAGTCTTCTTCGAGAAAAAACCCGACACCAAGCCCGAGTCCAAACCCAAGCCCAACGACAAGCCCGAGCCCAAGCCCAACGACAAGCCCGAGCCCAAGCCCAACGACAAGCCCGAGCCCAAGCCCAACGACAAGCCCGAGCCCAAGCCTAACGACAGACCGACTCCGGGCGGCATGAATGTCAAGATGGGTGATGTGGAGCGCGTCGTCGCTACCGGTGCGGTTCACATTTTACAAAAACCCGACGCTAATAATGAAGCGATTGAAGCGGCGGGTGCGCTCTGCACATACAACTTCAAGACCGGTGAAATCATCCTCAGCGGCGGCAAACCCTGGGTCAGGAAAGGCGGCATGATCAATCGCTCCAAGCAGTCAAATCAAACCCTCCGCATCATCGAAGGCAAGTTCACGTTCTCCGAAGGAGGCACCGAAACCATCCTGCCGCTGGACCAAATCAAGCGCAAAGAAAAATAGACCCAAGACCAGAAATCCGTATCACCCATGCACGAGCCCGGTTCGACCAGTTGCAATCCCGAAGCCACCATTCTGTTTGCCTCCAACCTGCGCAAAACCTACAATGGTCGCGCGGTGGTCGACGGCATTTCCATCACCGTGAGACCTCGGGAAATCGTCGGTTTGCTAGGCCCGAATGGCGCGGGCAAAACCACATCGTTTTACATCATTGCCGGACTGCTGCCTGCGGATTCGGGATCCGTCTGCTTCAACAATCATGATATCTCGCGCCTGCCCATGCACCGCCGTGCCCGCCTCGGGATGGGTTACCTGCCGCAGGAAGAATCCATATTCCGCAAGCTCTCGGTGCTGGATAATTTGCTGGCTATTCTGGAAACCCGCCCGCACCTCAACCGGGCCGAGCGCTTCGAGCGCGCCCACGATCTGCTCCAGCGTTTTGGAATCGCCAGGCTGGCCAAGTCTTTGGCAATCACCCTGTCGGGCGGAGAGAAACGCCGCCTCGCCATTGCCCGTTCGTTATGCTCAGACCCCACCCTGTTGATGCTCGATGAACCCTTTGCCGGCATCGACCCGCTTGCAGTGGAAGACATCCATCGCATTGTCCGCGAGTTGCGTGAGCGCGATGGCTTGGCCATTCTCATTACCGATCACTCGGTGCGTGAAACCCTAACCATCACTGACCGCGCCTATCTCATTCACGATGGTCGCGTTATCCTCGAGGGCTCGTCTCTTGAGTTGGTGGATGATCCCATCGCCCGCAAGCACTATTTGGGTGAGGATTTCCGCATGTAGACCGCCGCCAACATTCGGCCATTGTTCCGAAAATCCGCGTACCCTTCCAGAGTCTGCGCGGAGCGCTCTTTGAAAAATTGATGCAGGATCGAGGTCGAATATGCCTGATTGTGTCATGCACGCCGTTCCCTCCACCTCCGTATTTCACCCATGGTTGCATGCAGCCGCGCCTGAATCTCCGGCGGCTTGCTCGATCATCCTGCATGGCACCCCTGCGGCATTGAGTCACCAACTTTCCGCCGGCATCGCCTCGTATCTCAATGAATACGACGATGATGGCGATGGTCGCTGGCTGGCGGTGCCGCCGGATCTGGTTCCTTTCATCGCCGAGGAGGTGAGTCACCGCCACTTGTTCGGCAGCGGGGAGGAGGCGGAGCTCGTGGCGTCCATGAGACCTATTGGGGTTCAGAGAGTACTCAAGGCCATTGCCGCCCGTGGCCACGTGGTGATGGATTCGCCACTGGCATCGGCAGCCACTCGCGGCCTCGATAATGTCTTTCATGTTGGTATTGGCCTGCCGCCTGACAGCCTGAGCGAATGCCACATCATTCTCAATCCAGACCTGTTCCAGATTGCCTGTCTGCCCCAAATTGTGGGTGATGTCTTTTTGGAGTGGCTCAATTCCCAAGGCCGCAAGTTGGAGAGCCTGCACACGCTATAGGGGCAGACGGACTACACTAGTATCCGGCCACGGGGCTGTTAGTACAATTCGCGCTTTCCTCTAACTCCGGCACCGCAGCCGCTAATGCCGCCAGATCGGCGCAGGTCTCCTGCCATTTCATGTCAGACCACGGCAGTGGCCGGCGCAGTTGATCCCGCAGCCGCTCCACCCGCTCCCATGAGTTTGTTAGATTGATGCGTGGCAGGCTGTTGATGGCGTCCGCCGCGCATACCGCGGTTTCGGTGTGGTGACAAATCAGCGCCAGATCATTGCCAGCCGCCAGCGCCAGTTTGGCATCCTGGCCGCGGCCATAGCGGCGTGTGATCGCCGTCATGTCCAAGTCATCGGTGAGTACCAGATGGTTATCGAACCCGAGTTGGTCGCGCAAGAACCGTTGGATGATGCGTGGCGAAAGCGAGGCGGGAAACCCGGCATCGATGTTGGGGAACTCGACGTGGCCCAACATGATGGCATCCAGCTCCGGTATCAACGCGGTGTAGGGAATCACGTCCTCGCGCAGCAACTCGTCGAGCGTGGCCGGTGACGTGGGCAGCTCGTGGTGTGGATCGGCCAGCGCGCGGCCGCCGGCGGGAAAATGTTTGGCGCAACTGGCGATGCCGCGTTTGCGCAGCCAGCGGTTCCACTGGCCCGCGTGATCGATTACGCGTTGCGGGTCGCGGCCCCAACAGCGCCCGCGCAGCGCGTTTTGCCTGTCCGGATGGTGGTCCAGGTCCAGCACCGGCCCGAAGTTGAGATTCACGCCTAACAAACGCAGCAAGTCCCCGGTCAGCGCACCCGCTTTGCCTGTCATCACCGGTCTCCCCCACGCCGCCAGCGCGGGGGCCGACGGTGCCACCGGCGCAATCTCCTTGGTGCGGGTGACGCGGCCGCCTTCCTGGTCGATCGCAACGATCGGCGGTCGTTTGGATAGATCCCGCAGCGAATCGGTTAGCCTGCGGGTTTGTTGCGGTGTGACGATATTGCGTGAAAACAAAATGAAGCCCGCCGGTTGCAGCTTGCGGAACAACGCCGCTTCCGCAGCGGTGAGTTCCGGCCCGGACAGGCCCAGCATCAGCAAGGAGCCATCCATCAGTCTTTGTGCGACCAACTGCGTTCGATCTCCTCGAGCGACTTGCCCTTGGTTTCAGGCACCAGCCGCCACACCACCACGATCATTGCCACGCAAAACAACGCGTAGGTGTAGAATGGAAAGGCGTGATTGAAATGGGCCACAAACCAGGAGTCCTTCGCATCCATCATCGGGAACGTCTGGGTCACGGCGTAATCCGCCGTCCACAGGAAAAATGTCGCCAAACCCAATGCCCGGCCACGCACGCCGGTGGGGAAAATTTCCGCCAGGATCACCCAGGTCACAGGCCCCACCGAGAGCCCGAAGCAACCGATGTACAGCACGATGAAAAACAGCATCCAGCCGCTGGCCGCCGTCGGGTCGGTTAGGGTCTGGGCCATCACCCCCATGGCCACCAGGCTGATGCCCATGCCGGCGGAACCGACGAGCATGAGCGGCTTGCGGCCCCATTTGTCCACGGTAGCGATGGCAATCACGGTGAACAAGACCCCTGCGCCGTTGATGATGAATTGTTGGAGCAAGCCGGCATCCACCCCTGTCGAAGAACTCATGGTTTTGAAGATGGTCGCCCCGAAATACATGAAGACATTGATGCCGGTGACTTGTTGGAGGATCGCCAGCAGCACGCCGATGATCAGCGGCAGCCGCAACCCGGCCGAGAACAACTCACCCCAAGTGCCTCTCTCCTGCGACAGCGCGGTCTTAATGCTGTCAAACTCCACCTTGGCAAAGCCTGGCCCGGCGACTTTTTCCAGAATCTTCTTCGCCTCGTCCTCGCGTTTTTTTTCTATCAACCAGCGCGGGCTTTCGGGAATGGGAATGAGCAGCAGAGCAAACAATACTGCCGGCAGAATGCCCATGCCGAACATCCAGCGCCACCCGCTGTCGGTTAGCCACGCTTGGATCAGCGGATCGTTCGGATCGCCCTTGGCATGGGCAATGAAGTAGTTGATGAAGGAGGTCAGTGCGATGCCGCCGACGATGGCGATCTGGTTGACGGCCACCAGGCGGCCGCGGATGCCGGCCGGGGTGATTTCAGAGATATACATCGGGGTGGAGACCGAGGCGATGCCAATGCCCAGGCCGCCGATGATGCGGAAGATGATGAAGGTCACAATGTCGTTGGGGAAAGCCGTGCCGATGGCCGAGGCGAGAAACATCGCCGCCGCCAGAAACATCGCCAGACGCCGGCCATAGCGGTCGGAGATCGGCCCGACTAACAACACGCCGGCCGCGCAGCCGACCAGCACGCATCCAGACGCCCAGCCTTTCATGAAATCGCTCAGCCCGAACTTCGCGGTCAACGGTTCGATCGCCCCGGAGATGACCCCGGTGTCAAACCCGAACAACAGGCCGCCGAGCGTGGCGACCAGGCAAATCGGCAACAGATAGGCAAAGTTGATTTTGGCGGCTGAGTCAGCCGCGGGTCCTTGGGGTTGGGATGAGGGATGGGCGTTCACTTTGGCGGTGTGGGGTTGAAACATCAGCCGGATCGCTGACGACCCATGGCTAGGTGAACCCGGACCTGTTGGCAAGATTATTACGGGATGGCGGTGGCTGCCGCGTCCCACGGCCATGGCTGGCATCTGGTCCTCTGTAGCTCTATGTGAGCGCCGGCGGCGAAAGTCACGCGATGCACGGCATGTAGCGGCGCTCTATGAGCGTCGAAGCCAAAGAGAGGCGCGATGCACGGCATGCGTCGAAGCCAAAGAGAGGCGCGATGCACGGCATGTAGCGGCGCTCTATGAGCGTCGAAGCCAAAGAGATGCGCGATGCACGGCATGTAGCGGCGCTCTATGAGCGTCGAAGCCAAAGAGAGGCGCGATGCACGGCATGTAGCGGCGCTCTATGAGCGTCGAAGCCAAAGAGATGCGCGATGCCTTAGCCCGCGACGGTCACAGACCGCCGCTACAAGGCCATGCCATCACCAGACCTTGAACGTCTGGCTGCCGGTGCCGGGGTTTTCAAACGGGCCGGCTGTGGGCGCTGCCGCATTGCGCGGCTTGCCGAAATAATCCCGATCAATCTTCAACGGCGAGCCATCCGGGTTTTCATATCCCAGGCCGGGCACTTGCGCCTTGCCTAACATTTCTGTGGTCACCGGTGCGGTCTTGGCATCGCGGATTTCAGCGCCCAGCGTCAGACTGAGCAGCACGCTTTTGCCTTCTTCCACGAGGGTCGGTTTGGGATCGGCCGTGGCGTTGAGTACGGGCCCCTGTTCCTTGGCGTAAGGGCGGGCGCCGCGGTAATACACATTGCCGCCCGTTTGCAGCGGGTATTCGCGCGCGTCGTAGACCCACAGGCCGGCAGGCTCGCCGCGGGTGAAGAGGTTGTTATAAAACCGGTTGTCGCCGCCTTTGATCGGGCTGAGACCGGCGACCACGGTGGAGTGCGCGGGATGATAGGGTGTGCTGCGGCTGGCCTCGGTGCGGCTGTCAATGCGTCCGGCAAACAGGTTGTGAGCGTAGGCGCCGCCCTGGGACATGTCGTTGATGTTGAGGGGCGAAAGAAATACGTTGTTGTCAACGAGGAAAGGCCCGTGGTTGACTTCGACAAACAGGTCCTCGTTGGTGTTGTCATGGCAGAGGTTGCCGCTGATGCGGGTGCCTTGAGCCATCCAATCCATCCACATGCCGCGCCCGGCATGGTGAATCCAGTTGCCCTTGATGAGCATGTCGATGGACGCATGAATCTTGATGCCGGCCATCTCCGCGCCGCGGAATTGGCGTTTGGCCCAGATGTGATGGATGTGGTTGCCCGTGATCTCGCTGAAAATGGCACCCAGGCTGCCGCAAATCCCGGTCTGCTCGCAGTCCGAGATGGTGTTGTTGCGCACGATGTGGTGGCCGATGTTGTCCTTGTTCCAGCCGTTCGCGGTCGCGCGTTCAATGGTCTTGACGTAGCCTTCCGCGGAATTCGCCGACGTGTTGTCCCATTGGTCGCCGTATTTGCCGAGTGTCACGCCGGAGCAGCGCGAGTGGCTGATCACGTTGTTCTCGATGATCCAGCCCTTGCTCCAATGCGTGCCTATCAAGCCGACCTGTTCGGCGGTGGGTGGCGCCCACTGGGTGGCCGCGTGGCGCATCGTGAATCCGCGCACGGTGAGATAGTTCACCCCCGGCTTTTCCGGATAGAAAACGGTCCGCCGCACGTTGATCTCGGCGCATTGCTCGTTAGGATCAACCGCCTTGAAGCGGGCCCAGAGCGTGGTGCTCTCGCCGTCCACCTGACCGAACCACAGCGGCTCGCCCGCCGCCGGATTGAGGACGTTTTCCAGCTTGGCTGCTTCTAACAACCACTCGCCGTTGAGATAGACCGCGCCGGTGTGGTGGGCGCGTCCCATGGAGTTGAACCAATCGCCGCGAATCCGGTCGCTGTAGGGGTTGAAGTTGTTGAAAAACGCATTGGGCAGCTTCACCTGCCAGACGTCGTCCTGCACCTTCACCCAGCCTTTGATAATTTCCGAGCCCTTGATCTCGACCAACCCGTCCGCCGCCGCTTGATAGACGATGCGCTTGGAGTCGGACTCGCCGCCGCGCGGCGGGGCGATGCGTTCGCGATACGTTCCGGCGTGCACGGTGATGACGTCACCCGCTTGGGCCAGCTCCGCGCCGCGCTGGATCGTGCGCAGCGGGGCCGCCGGCGTTCCGGGGTTGGTGTCATTGCCGGTGGTGGCGACGTGAAGGTCGGCGGCATGCAGCGCGGCCAGCGGTGCCAGCAGCAAAGCGGGAACGAGCGTGAGAAGGGGATGTTTCATGGCAGTTGGAAATAATAGTGCCGCAAGACGTAGTGACGGACTGAGCATGTTACGCCCCCTCACAAGCATATCTTTCGTAGGCGGCACGCGAGCTTGTAGCGGCGCTCTATGAGCGTCGTTGCCAAAGAGATGCGCGATGCCTTTGCCAGCGACGGTCACAGACCGCCGCTACAAGACCGCAATGGGTCTTGACAAAGCCGGCGGCACTCACAACAAAGCGGCAGATGAAAAACATACCGGTTTTGCACGTTAGTGAGACGAGTCTCGCCGCCGCTTATGAAAAGGCCCTGATCGCGCTGTATGAAAACGGCGTGGGCTTCCGCACCCAATACGACAAACCGGGCGACCCGCTGAGCCTCGACTGCACGCTGAACCTGACCGTGCTCGAGCCGCTGTCCGAACCGATGATCCACAAGGCGTTTCCCGGCGGCATCGAGGACTTGCGCGAATACGTCATGGAAGTTGGCGGTGCCAAGGACCACTGGGTTAAAAGCATGAACGACCCTAACGACACCCGCTGGGAATACACCTATCATGGCCGTCTCGCCGCCTACGGCTCATGGCAGGAAGCCCACGACGGCTTGGCAGCGCGCGCCGGCGGGTTCTGTGTCGACCAGATCGAGGCGGTGATTGCCAAGCTGGTGAAGCAACCGTTCACGCGCCAGGCGCAGATGATCACATGGATGCCTAACATCGATCTCGATTGCTACGATCCGCCCTGTCTGCAATCCCTCTGGTATCGGTTGATGGAGGACGAGGCGGACGGCACGTGGTGGCTGAATTGCAACGTGCGTTTCCGCAGCAACGACGCGTGGGGTGCGAGTTTCATGAACCTGTTCGGCTTCATTTTGTTCAACCGCGACGTCATCGCCGCGGAAGTCGCGAAGCGCAGCGGTCGCATCGTCAAGCTCGGCCGACTCAACTGGCAGGCGGATTCCTATCACATTTATGGCAAGGACATAGCGGCGGCCAAGGCCCGGCTTTTTGACCGGCTGGCCACCACCCCGTTTGAAAGCCGCGTCTATGAGTTTTCCGACGAGATGATTCAGGACATCTACAATGAAGCCGAGCCAGCCATCCGGCTCAAGATCGCGGAATACGACCAGAGCCATTGAGCGGTGGTTCTGGCTCAGACATCCTGAAGTCGGAGGAAATGATCTGAGACATCTGCCACCCAGAACCGCGCCGGCTAACCCAGCTTAGATATTAGCCCGGCCTTGCGCCAGCACAGGAGGTTTCTACCAAAGAGTCGTGCGAGCAGGTGCGGAACCCGGAATAACTCGCGCAGCGCAGTGGTCGGCGTGGTTCATTCCTTTTCTTCTGCGAGAACCACGGCGGTGATAGTACCCCGTAACTCCCGGAGTTCCGGTTGCCTGCGGAGGGAATCAGTCACCGACCCCAATCGCATTAGCGCGTCGCGAGGGTGTCCTTCTGACCAAAGCTTTTGAGCAGCCGAGAGGATTTCGGTCGGATCTTCATTTCCCTGAATCTCAAGCGGAATGGCACTGCTAGAGATCTTGAACTTTCGTGCGACGACCGACTTTCCGTCCACCAGAATATCGAGACGGTATTCCTTTCCCGCGTCCAGCGGCTCGGATGGTGAAAAGTCGGACCACGCCAACTCACCGCCCCGGTTTTCAGAAACCCACTCGCGGGTCGGAACATCGAGTGAGCGAATGCTTACGCGGGCGGAGCGTTGCTTGGATGAGAACCAGATCACTCGCGGCGTGGTAAACCGCGTTTCTGCGCCGGGAGTCAACAAGACCGTTGGAAATTTCCCGCCAGCGACGGTTGACTTGATCGAGTAATCATCCGCGTCGCGGTTCGAGGTGCTCCATAGTGCGAGGGGTACCAGCAAGCAAAGCAACAGGGCCAGAGCAACACCCGTCCATTGACGGATGGAAAGCTGGTTGGCACACTGGCTCCAGAACGACTGCTTTTCTAGGCGACATCGTCGGACATTTCGCAAAGCTGTTTCGAGTTCCCTTTCCAATCTTGCCCGAAGGTATCCGGGAAGAGGCACCTTGGCAGGTTCGACTGCGGTGGGGTCAAATTCTAGCATTTCGCGGATTTTCACCGTCAATCTCCGCAGTTCGTTGACGACCAGCCGTTGGCCTTCGGGAAGTTGCTCCTCATCGCCGGCCTCTTCAGAGAACAGGATCTTCCCGATTTTTTCATCCGTTAGGTCTTGCATATTGTGGTTATAGTTGCACGCCGTGCTTTACGACGCAGGCCTTGACCAGTCGGGTGGCTTTCGCCAAATACGTGCAGACAGTGTTGTAGTTGATTTTGCTGGTTGTCGCGAGTTCCGTGACTGGCACATCGTCGATCACATGGTCCGAAAACATCTGTCGGAAAGGTTCGGGAAGTTTCGCCACGCATGAAAACACCACCTCCAATATCCCGTTGGAGGAATTCCGGTCTTCGGCCGCGGTTTCAGCCACATCCAGTGAGCCATCGATCTGCGGGCGGCACTTGACCTTTCGCAGATAATCGATCGTCCGGTTTTTTGCAAGATGAGCAGTCACGTTCTTTAGATCGCGGAAACCCGTGGCGCTATTGAGCTTTTCGTTCCGCTTTGCCAGAAACGTGCCGGTGAATTCCGCCACGATGTCGCACGCGAGGTTCTCAACATCGTGGTCTTTCGAGTTCCAGAGGGTCTTTAAGACGACCCCCAGAGCGACCTGATAGAGCGGCTCGTATGCCAAATGCCAAGCCTGACTGTCCATCAAACGTAACCGTTCGATGAAACCGGGGTATTCCAATTCTTCTCCGTTCATGGCGAATTAACACACGGCGAATCGTGTGGTCGTGAAGGGTTTCCCGCTGCAGCCATGCATCTGCGAATCGAAGGGCACGCCGACTGCATCGGCAGTGCCGCGGCCAATCTCTCCCTCTCAAAGAAGCGGGCCGAGTCGGTCGCTGCCGTGCTCCGGGAAAACGGGATTGCAGTAGGAAGAATGTGCGTGGACGGGCGCGGATCCTACGAACCCGCCAACGAAGCGGAAACCCCTGAAGCCCGGCGATTAAACCGCAGGGTTGAGTTGCGGATAGTGGATCCCGCAGGCCTGCGTGAGGACTTTGTCATTCCCGAAACGCAAATCCGTTAGATTGGCAAATTCGGGTCCGAAATTTCCTTCATTTTGCACAATAGAATCCGCAGCAGAACAGCAGGTAGGGGTCGTAACAACCCCGGCCTAACAACTGCTGTCCTTGATGGCCTTGAACATGGCGAGCACGTTTTCGATGGGCGAATTGCCCTGGATGTTGTGCACCGCGTTGAACACAAAGCCACCGTCCTTGTTGAAGATGTCGATGCGTTCGCGCACCTCGCGATAGACCGCCTCCGGCGACTCATACATGGTGTGCTGGGTATTGATGCCGCCGCCCCAGAAGGTGATGTCGCGGCCGAAATCGCGTTTGAGTTGGGCCGCGTCCATGCCGCAGGCCGAGCACTGGACCGGATTGAGAATATCGAAGCCGGCTTCGATGAACTCGGGGATCAAGGGTGCCACCGCGCCGCAGGAATGAATGAAGGTTTTCCACTTTGATTGGCGGTGGATGAGGTCGTTGAGTTGTTTGTGGTAGGGCTTGAACAGATCGCGGTAGGACGGCACGGAAATGAACAGTCCGTTCTGTGTCCCGAAGTCGGTGCCGGTGGTCACCACCGCCTGGACCCGGTCGCCGAACATGTTGATGAGCGTTTCGAGATTCTTCAGGGCATACTCGCATTGTTTCTCGAAGATGGCATGGACATAATCCGGATTGGCGGCGGTGGTCATATACCATTCGCCGATGTCGCGGATGCCTTTGGGATGCTTGAGGAACGGTGCCGGCACTAAGGCGATGTCGCCAAAGGCCGTGCCCGGAGCTAACAACACAACCCCCTTGTCAGTGCCGTTCTGGTCCAGCCATGCCACTTGGCGCTCGTAATGGGCGATGTCCTCCGCGTTGAGCAAGCCGAATTCCTCAAGGTTGTCTTCCGGGTTGAGATGGTCCTCGTCTATCGGTTCCTGGCGGATGAGCGTGTCAAAGAAATAACTGCCCTTGGGCATGTGCGCGGAGGCCGGCGCGCTGAGGTCGCCTTCCGGATAGGTCAACCACCCGCCATCTGCCGCGGGCGTGACATTGAAGTTACCCGGCACCAGGCACGGCGTGCCGTCAAACAACGTGAATGGCTTCCAGCCGCCCACCTCGTAACCGAAAATGTTTTTGCGCGGCCAGACGCCGACGACATCCACCGCGAGGGCGGCCTGGAGCTCGGTGTCCACTTCGGCCAACATTTGATAGGGTTCATGCACGCGGGCCGGGGAGGCACCTGGGCCGATGAGCCGCTGTTTGAGTTGATGGACGATGGAGGTATGGATGCCGGAGATCCAGGTGCCGCCGAAGTCGACACAGACGCGGTCGGGCTGGCGGTGGTTGAGAGTGGTGACGAAGCGTTCGCGTGATGTCATGGTGGGGGTGGGGGTCGGGGTGGGGGTGGGGGTTGGGGTGGGGGTTGGGGTGGGGGGGTGCTGAGGGGGCTGATGATCGCGTTTAGCGGGGATCGGTGACGCGGCCCAGGAACAGGCAGGCACCGCTGGGGGCGTGTTGGATCGCAAACAGGAACGGCCGGTCCACGCGCACTTCTATCGGCTTGGGCTTGTCTATCATGACGGAGGTGGCCCTCATCATGGCCACGGCGGTGGCGGCGGCCGCCTCGGTGCCCTTTTCATCGAGAGCGAGGAAGGTTTTGTGAAACACTTCCGAGATGTAGAGATAATCGTCGGGTTTGCGCGGTGCCATGCGGTCGAAGTTGGCGCTACCCCGCGGCTTGTCGAAGGCGCTTTGCATGCCAAGTTTGCGCAGCACTTCGCCCATTTTGAACAAGGGCGGCTCCAGCTTGAATTTAGGCAGATACAGGTTCAGCTCGGCCATGCCGGGCTTGGCGCAGCCGCCCAGGATTTCCGGTGTCAGCTTTGCTTCGAGCTCGGCCAGGCCGTCCTTGGCGTCGGGCAACACCACGAGCAATTGGATTTCACTTCCCGTGTAGGGAACCGTGACAACCTGATAGCCGTCGCGTTTGGCATAGCCCAGGTGCCCTGTCCGGCGCATGGTGGGCACTTTGGCGGACTCCTTGCCCTTGACATCAAACGGCTGCGGCTGGGTGGTGGCAACCTCGAATGGTTCGGCCCACGGGGCCTTCATGTAGATGGCATTGACCAGCACCAAGCGGGTGTCGCTGGTCAAGCCGTCTTGCGGAATCAAATCGCGGATGCGCTTCTGCGTCTGATCTTCGACCCAGCCATTGATCTTGAGTCGCTCCTGCGGCGCCTTGGTGATAAAATCCATCATTTGAAGCGGCGCGCCGTAAGCATCCTTGACCACATCCAGGAATGGCTGGCGGAATTCATATCCCTGTTGGCCGAACAGCCGGTTCGCAATTGTCAGGATGACAGGCTCGCCGGCGCCACCGAATTTCCTGGCGTTGGCCGCCCGTTCAGCAGTGGACTTTGCCACCGCTTCGAGGGCCTTTTGCAGGGCGGTGAAGGACTGATGCAGAGACGGTTCGTCCGCCGGATAATGCAGCACCTTGGCCATTTCGCTGCGTGTGTCTCCCGCCGCGCCGGCATAGGTCATCGCCAGGGCGGACTGGATCGAATAAGGGGACAAGAGCGCATTGGTGTTGGCCTCGGTGCCCTTGGCCATCAGCTCAACACCGAGCGCGTTGACGGCCTGGGCCGCGGCAGACGGGTTGTCTGCGGCAGATGAAACTTGCACACATCCGAGACTCAGGACTGTCACACACAGCGATGTTAGGCGGTTGTTCATAGGAGTTCAAGTTGCAATGGAATCAATCACCATCTGATGGAAAAACGCTTTGACGGCGTTGCGGGCGCCCGCCCGGCAATCTCACGCCCGCAAAATCGCTTTTTTCGTGAAGCACAAGTGTCTTGTAATGAAGGAATGAAGTCAAGGGATTTGGGGGGGGATTTGCCGGGGGGCTATCGCCGCAAGGTGCGGATTTGCATCTTGCCAGTATCTTGTCAGACTCCATAGTCGCCGCAACCCACGATCCCATGAAAACCCGCGCCCGTCCGTCATTCTTGTCGCTTGGATTCATCGCCCTATGCTGCTCCGCAGCGCAGGCGCAGACCAATCTCATTTGGGATTCCAACGGCGTTTTCGTAGGTGTCGCGGGTGGCTCCGGCACGTGGGGCACGACGGGCAGCCGCTGGTGGAATGGCGCTTCCAATCAAAATTGGGCCAGTGGCGCCAACGCGTTGTTTGGCGTTACGAGCGGCACCGTCACGCTCGGCAGCACCTTCAACGTCGGCAGCCTGGGCTTTGATATCGGCGGCTACACGCTCAGCGGTACGGGGTCCATCAAATTCATTAATTATGAGGGCAACATCATCATCACCAACGCCGGCACGACCACCATCGCGGTGAGCCTCAGTGGCGTTGGGGGCTTTTCCAAGACTGGCGCCGGCACCTTGGTTCTTAGCGGCACCAACACCCAGACGGGGACGATCAATGTGGTCGAGGGCACGCTCCGCCTGGCGAATGGCGCCGCCGTGGCCGACACTGCGGCCATCACCCTGGCCAACGCCGCAGGTGCCATCCTTGATCTCAACGGCAGCAATGAGACGATCGCTTCGCTGGCCGGCGGCGGTGCTTACGGTGGCAACGTGACCTTGGGGGCCGGCACTCTAACAACAGATGGCGACACCTCGGCAACCCCCTATGCCGGGGTGATCAGCGGCAGTGGTGGTCTAACAAAAACCGGCAGTGGCATTCTCACCCTGTCCGGAATCAACAGCTTCACCGGCACCACCACGGTTTCCGCTGGCACCCTGCAGCTAAGCGGCGGCGCCGCCCTGGCCAACACTTCCGCCGTTACTTTTGCCAACACCGCCGGTGCCATTCTCGACCTCAACGGCACCAGTGAAACCATCGGTTCGCTGGCAGGCGGCGGCAGCAGTGGCGGCAATGTGACGCTCGGTAGCGCCACGCTGACCACCGGCGCAGATGCCACCTCCACCACCTTCGCCGGAGGCATCAGCGGCAGCGGCGGTCTAACTAAAATCGGTGGCGGCATTCTCACCCTGTCGGGAGTCAACAGCTTCACCGGAGCCACCACCGTGTCCGGCGGCACACTAAGCGTAACCGGCGGCACCGCCATCGCTGACAGTTCCGCCGTCACCCTCGCCAACACCAGCGGTGCGCTGCTCGACGTCCAGGCAAATGAAACCATCGGCTCGCTGGCCGGCGGCGGAACCACCGGCGGCAACGTGACCTTGACCGGTGGCACCCTGACAACGGGATCCAACAACTCATCCACCAGCTTTGCCGGAAGCATCAGCGGCAGCGGCGGTTTAACAAAAACCGGCGGTGGTATTTTAACCTTCACCGGCACCAACAGCGCCACGGGTGCGACGACAATCAATGGCGGCACCTTGTTGATCGGCGGTGGGGCGGCCATTGGCGACGCTTCGGCCGTGATCTTGGCCAACACCGCCGGCGCCAGCCTCAACCTCAACGGCAGCAGCGAAACCATCGGCTCGCTGGCAGGCGGCGGCAGCAGCGGCGGCAACGTCACGCTTGGCAGCGCCACCCTGACTGCTGGCGGCAACAATTCCACCACCGCCTTCGCCGGAGCCATCAGCGGTAGCGGCGGCCTGACAAAAACCGGCAGTGGCATTCTCACCCTGTCTGGAATCAACAGCTTCACCGGAGCCACCACCGTGTCCGGCGGCACACTACGCGTCAGCGGGGGGGCCGCCCTCGCCGACAGTTCCGCCGTCACCCTCGCCAATAGCAGTGGTGCGCTGCTCGACGTCCAAGCGAGCGAAACCATCGGCTCGCTGGCCGGCGGCGGAACCACCGGTGGCAACGTGACCTTGACCAGTGGCACCCTGACAACAGGATCCAACAATTCATCCACCAGCTTCGCCGGCAGCATCAGCGGCAGTGGTGGTCTAACTAAATCAGGTGGTGGCATTTTCACCTTCACCGGTACCAACAGCGCCACGGGTGCGACGACAATCAATGGTGGCACGCTGTTGATCGGCGGTGGGGCTGCCATTGGCGACGCTTCTGCCGTGACGTTGGCCAACACCGCCGGTGCCATTCTTAACCTCAACGGCAGCAGCGAAACCATCGGCTCGCTGGCAGGCGGCGGCAGCAGCGGCAACGTCACACTTGGCAGCGCCACGCTGACAACCGGCGCAGATGCCACCTCCACCACCTTCGCCGGAGGCATCAGCGGCAGTGGCGGTCTAACTAAAATAGGCGCGGGGGTTCTTGTTTTAACTGGTTCCAACAGCTTCACCGGTGCCACCACCGTATCCGCCGGCACACTACGGGTCAGCGGGGGTGCCGCCATCGCCGACAGCAGCGCCGTCACCCTCGCCAATAGCAGTGGCACCAGCCTCGACCTCAACGGCTCCAGCGAAACCATCGGCTCACTCGCCGGCGGCGGGACCATCGGTGGCAACGTGACCTTGGGCAGCGGCACCCTGACAACAGGATCTAACAACTCGCCCACCGCCTATGCCGGGGCCATCAGCGGCAGTGGCGGACTAACAAAAATAGGCAGCGGCATTCTCACCCTGTCCGGTTCCAACGGCTTCACTGGAGCCACCACCGTGTCCGCCGGCACACTGCGCGTCGCCGGCGGAGCCGCCATCGCCGACAGTTCCGCCGTCATCCTCGCCAACACCAGCGGCGTGCTGCTCGATGTCCTGGAGAACGAAACCATCGGTTCGCTGACCGGCGGCGGAACCACCGGTGGTAACCTGACCTTGACCAGTGGCACCCTGACAACGGGATCCAACAACTCATCCACCAGCTTCGCCGGCAGCATCAGCGGTAGTGGCTCTCTAACAAAAACAGGCGGCGGCATATTCACCTTCACCGGCACCAACAGCGCCACGGGCGCGACGACAATCAATGGTGGCACGTTGTTGATCGGCGGCGGGGCGGCCATTGGCGATGCTTCAGCTGTGACGTTGGCCAACACCGCCGGCACCAGCCTCGACCTCAACGGCAGCAGCGAAACCATCGGCTCGCTGGCAGGCGGCGGCAACAGTGGCGGCAATGTGACGCTCGGCAGCGCCACGCTGACCACCGGCGCAGATGCCACCTCCACCTCCTTTGCCGGAGCCATCAGCGGCAGCGGCGGTCTAATAAAAACAGGCGCGGGGCTCCTTGTTTTAACTGGTTCCAACAGCTTCACCGGAGCCACCACCGTGTCCGCCGGCACACTGCGCGTAGCCGGCGGAGCCGCCATCGCCGACAGTTCCGCCGTCACCCTCGCCAACACCAGCGGTGCGCTGCTCGATGTCCTGGAGAACGAAACCATCGGCTCGCTGGCCGGCGGCGGAGCCACCGGTGGCAACCTGACCTTGACCAGTGGCACCCTGACAACCGGATCCAACAACTCATCCACCAGCTTCGCCGGCAGCATCAGCGGTAGTGGCTCTCTAACAAAAACAGGCGGCGGCATATTCACCTTCACCGGCACCAACAGCGCCACGGGCGCGACGACAATCAATGGTGGCACGTTGTTGATCGGCGGCGGGGCGGCCATTGGCGATGCTTCAGCCGTGACGTTGGCCAACACCGCCGGTGCCATTTTCGACCTCAACGGCAGCAGCGAAACCATCGGCTCGCTGGCAGGCGGCGGCAGCAGTGGCGGCAACGTCACGCTCGGCAGCGCCACCCTGACTGCCGGCGGCAACAATTCCACCACCATCTATGCCGGAGCCATCAGCGGCAGCGGCGGTCTAACAAAAACAGGCAGCGGCATTCTCACCCTGTCCGGTTCCAACAGCTTCACCGGAGCCATCACCGTATCCGCCGGTACACTGCGCGTCGCCGGCGGAGCCGCCCTAGCCGACAGCAGCGCCGTCACCCTCGCCAACACCAGCGGCGCGCTGCTCGACGTCCAAGCAAATGAAACCATCGGCTCGCTGACCGGCGGCGGAAGCACCGGTGGCAATGTGACCTTGGGCGGCGGCACTCTAACAGTAGGATCCAACGATTCGTCCACCGCCTTCGCCGGCAGCATCAGCGGCAGCGGCGGCCTAACCAAAACCGGGACCGGCACGCTCACTCTTACGGGAACCAACAGTTTCAGTGGGGCCATGACTCTTGAAAACGGCACGCTCATCACGGCCACCCTCGCCAGCAGCGGCATTAGCAGCCCACTCGGCAGCGGCTCGCAGATCGTGCTTGGCGGCAGCGGCACCACCGGCGAACTGTCCTATACCGGAGCCCTCCCCGCCACCACCAACCGTGCCATCACCCTCAACGCTGGCGGCGGCAGCATCCTCCTCAGCGCGGCAGACCTCACCCTTGGCGGCAACATCGGCGGCAGCGGCGGCCTCACCAAAATCGGTGCCGGCGTGCTTGTTCTATCCGGTTCTAACAACTTTGCCGGAACCACCACCGTGTCCACCGGCACGCTGCGCCTGGCAGGTGGTGCCGCCGTTGGCGACAGCAGCGCCGTCACCCTCGCCACCACCAGTGGCACCAGTCTCGACCTCAACGGTTCCAGCGAAACCATCGGCTCGCTCTCCGGCGGCGGGGCCAACGGCGGCAATGTGACCTTGGGCGGCGGCACTCTAACAGTAGGATCCAACGATTCGTCCACCGCCTATGCCGGCATCATCAGCGGCAGCGGCGGACTAACAAAAACCGGGACCGGCACGTTCACTCTTACGGGAACCAACAGTTTCAGCGGGGCCATGACTGTTGAAAACGGCACGCTCATCACGGCCACCCTCGCCATCAGCGGATTCAACAGTCCGCTCGGCAGCGGCTCGCAGATCGTGCTTGGCGGCAGCGGCACCACCGGCGAACTGGCATATACCGGAGCCCTCACCGCCACCACCAACCGTGCCATCACCCTCAACGGTGGCGGCGGCCGCATCCTCCTCAGCGCGGGTTACCTCA
>JBILFE010000391.1:0-4390 GCA_044351705.1 Luteolibacter sp.
CGCCTGCGCGCTTGGCTTTGCACGCCTGGCCGCCTGCAAGTACGCCCCGCAAATCCCGGAGTCGGACAGCACCCGGGTGGTCGCCGAATCCCAACATTTGTTAGAAACCCTTCACCGCGGCTTCCCGGATTGAAATGAACCCGCTGCTTGTCCATTTCCGCTTTGCCCAGCCTGGTTGGCTATTGCTGCTGTTGCCTGCGCTGATGCTCATTGTCTTGCGCCGCGGGCGCGGTGCGGCGGCGGCGGTCCTGTTTCCCAACCTCTCGATTCTGGTCAGCCTCGGCAGCCGGGTGCGCCAAAGCGTCTGGCATTTCGGGCTGCCCCTGGCCACCCTCGCGCTCATCACCGCCATCCTGGCGATGGCCCGCCCGGTGTGGCGCAATGAATACCAAAGCCGCACCGCCAGCGGCATTGACATCATGATCGCCTTCGACACCTCGTTATCCATGGCCATCGATGACTTCAACTTCAAAAGCGGCACCATCAACCGCATTGATGCGGCCAAGCGGGTGGTCGATGACTTCATCAGCCGGCGCCCGGATGATCGCATCGGACTGGTGGCCTTTGCCGGCAGGCCGGTATCGGCCAGCCCCATCACTCTGGACCATCAATGGCTGCGCAACAGCCTGCAGGAACTCCGCCTCAATGACCGCAGAAACCTCGGCACCGTCAAGGAATCCGGCACCGCCATCGGCTCCGCCATCTCCGCCGCAGCGCTGCGCCTCGACTCCCGCCAATCCAAAAGCAAAATCATCGTCCTCATCACCGATGGCGCCAGCAACTCGGGCAAAATCGCCCCCCTCGAAGCCGCCGCTCATGCCAAAACCCTCGGCATCAAGATTTACACCGTCGCCATCGGCACCGAGGAAGGACGCGTCCCCGGCAGCATCCAATCGTTCCCGCGGCAGGAATTCGACTTGCCCACCCTGCGCGAAATCGCCCGCATCACCGGTGGCGAACATTTCTGGGCGCAACGACTCGAAGCCCTGGAAACCACCTTCCACACCATCGACCAGTTGGAGAAATCCACGGCAAAAACACATGCCGTGATAGATGACAACGAGCTGTTTCCGTGGTTTGTTGCCACCGCCATCCTTGCCGCTGTGCTCGCCGCTTTCATCCTCGTCTGGAATCCCGCTCCCTCCCCCTGACTCCCATGCATCTTGCCCAACCCGCGTGGCTGCTGCTGCTGGTCCTCATCCCGTTGTTAGGACTGGCCGGGCTGCTCATTGCCCGCCTGCGCCGCAAGCAATGGAGCGCCTTTATCGCCGCGCGCCTGCGCCAAAACCTGCTGCGCCGCTCCAGCGCGCTGCCGCGCGGCCTCGCCATCGCCTTTTTACTCGCCGCCTGTGCCGCGCTCATCGTGGCCCTCGCCAGACCGCAGGGCGATGCCGGCATCAAAACCGAAAAGTCCATCGGTCGCAATGTCCTCATCGCCCTCGACCTGTCCCGCAGCATGCGCGTCAAGGACGTCAAACCCGACCGCCTGGCCCAAGCCAAAATCGTCATTTATGAATTGATGGACGCGTTGCCGAACGAACGAGTCGGTCTCATCGGCTTCGCCGGCAGCCCCCACTTGTTTGCGCCACTGACCATCGACCACAGTGCGGTGCGCGAAACCGTCGAGCAAATTGACGAGACCTGGGTTCCGCTCGGCGGCACCCATCTATCGGCAGCCATCAGCCTGGCCATCAACACCCTCAAGGCGACCGGGCAGAAAAACAACGCCCTCATCCTCCTCAGCGACGGTGAAAAACACGACCCCAGCCTCAGCGCCATCATCGATGAGGCCAAGAAATCCGGCGTCTATATCTTCGCCATCGGGGTGGGCTCGGAAGACGGCGCTTACGTCCCCAACCCGGATTTCCCCAACAGCAACATGGTGGATCGCAAAGGCAAGGTGGTCCTCAGCCGCCTGCAACCCGGCGTGATGCAGAAACTCGCCACTGAAACCCATGGCCGCTATGCTCTGGCCGGCAGCGGCACGGACATACCCGCCATGGTCAAACTCGCCGCCCAGGATCTCGACGCGTTTGAGATGAAAGGCCGCGAACGCCGTATCTCGATCGAATTCTATCAGTGGCTGGTGCTTCCAGCCATCCTCTTCCTCATCGTCTCGGTCATCGCCGGCAGCCGCTGGAGCGGCGTCAAGCCGGCCGCCTTTCTATCAATCTCGCTGGCCGCCATGCCCATGGATGGCCGTGCCAGCCAGCCAACCGCCGCGGACATCCTCCTCATGAGCACCCCGGATGCCGCCCGTGACAGCATGCACAAGCTCGCCGCTGAAACCCGCTTCGCCGAACGTGCCGCCCGCTACCGCCTCGGCGAAGGCACGGCTGCCTACCGCGCCAAAGACTTCCGCGGTGCCCGTGAAGCCTTTAGCGGCGCCCTCCTCTCACATGACCCCGATGTCATCTCCAGCGCCCACTTCGGCATCGCCAACAGCCTGTTCCAACTCGGCTGGCACACCCTCGCCGACGCCCCCTACCCCACCGCTCCCAACGCCCTGCCCGACCTGGCCCGCTTTGACTCCCTGGTCAAAAAGCGCCTGGATGAATGGCTCACGACGGATGCCAGCGGCGATGGCGAGACCTCCGGCAGCGCCGCGATTGAATCCATCATTGTCAATTGGGCCGATGCCGCCAAACACTATGACTCCGCCATCGCCCGCCAACCCGACAATCAAGACCTCAGGCACAACCGCCGCACCGTCATCACCTATCTAAAGCGCCTCAACGATTTGTTAGACAAGGAACAAGCCCAAAACCAACAGGCCATGCCGGACCCGCAACCCGCACCTCAGCCCGGCAATCCCGGTGAGGACGATGGCACGGGCGAGCCCAAG
This sequence comes from Luteolibacter sp., assembly GCA_044351705.1. Taxonomy (GTDB): domain Bacteria; phylum Verrucomicrobiota; class Verrucomicrobiia; order Verrucomicrobiales; family Akkermansiaceae; genus Luteolibacter. Next base: position 2,846 of record JBILFE010000391.1, read on the forward strand.
CCGGACGATTCCGGCAAACCCGCCGATCCCGGCAAACCCAAAGCCCCCGGCGACAATGACAAGCCCGGCGACAAGCCCAAGGACAAGCCCGGCGAGAAACCCGAGGCAGGCCCCGGCCCGCCCGGCACTCCCAAGGAAGGCACCCAGCCGCCAGACGATGACGCCGGCGCAAAACCTGACGAATCCCCTGAGGAACGCGCCCGGCGCATTCTCGGGGAAAATGCCGACTTGGAAAAAGGCCCCTTGCGTCCGGGACGCATTGAATATAACAACCCGGAAAAAGATTGGTAACAACATGAGTGCCCGCAACCATTGGATCGCCACCCTCACCGCCTGCGCGGTCTGCCTCAGTTGCATCCATCAGCTATCCGCCCAAATCTCGGCGCAACTGACCACCCGCCACCTCGCCAGAGGCGAACAAGCCTATCTTGAAATCAGCTTGCCCGGCCGCCCACCGGAGGTCATGCCGGTCATCCCCACCACCCCGGACATCACCATCAGACCCGCCTCGCCCGCCGCCAGTTTCCGCCAAATGCCGGGACGCCGGATCGAGTATTTCTATCAATATAGCATCGAGAGTTATGCCATCGGGCGCCACACCATCCCCGCGCTGGAAATGACCCTCAATGGCATCACCAGCCGCACCGACCCCCTCGAGTTCGTCGTCTTCGATCCGGATGACTTGCAATGGCAAGAAATCAACGTGGCCGGACGCACCCTGCGCTGTGCCGCCGCCTTCCACATCATCAAAAACCGCCCCTACGAAGGCGAAGCCATCCCCACGGAAATCAAGCTCTTTGTCCCCAAGGAATTCGCCATCACCGTGGAAGACTGGGGCATCCCGGAATTCGAGCGCGATGGCGTCGCCTGCTGGCGCTTGGAACCCAGCACCATCAAAGGCCAGATCAATCTGTTAGGCAGGCCCTATGTCACCCTTTCCTACCCCAGCACTCTCACCCCCACGCGTAGCGGCAAGGTTGGCATTGGTCCGGCCAAACTGCGCCTCACCTCCACCCAACTCATCGTGGATGGCACCCTCCAACGCGTCACCGAGCAATCCTTTCTCCAGATTCCAAAACTCGATTTTGAAACGACGCCGCTGCCGCCCGGCGCGCCACCCGGGTTTGAAAATGCCATCGGCAGCTTCACGCTGCGTTCCAACGCGAGCGAAACCGAGGTGCGTGAGGGCGACCCGATCTCCGTGGACGTCATCGTCACCGGCAGCGGCAACCTCGACACCTTGCGTCCGCCGCACCTGCAAGACCCGAAAGGGTGGAAAGTCTATGAAGCCACCGCCACCCAACGCGGCGATGAACGGCGGCGGCTTGCCGGCTCTGTTATTTTCCAACAATTGATCAAACCGCTGGAACTCCAAACCGTCATTCCACCCTTCCGCCTGGCCTACTTCGATCCCGCGCTGCGACAATACCGCAGCATCTCCACCCCATCCATCCCCTTGAAAATCCTGCCTGCCACCGGCAGCGGCGCCCGGGCCCCCCCCCCCCCCCCCCCCCCCCCCCACCCCCCCCCCCACCCCATGAGCCC
>JBILFE010000346.1:0-4765 GCA_044351705.1 Luteolibacter sp.
GGCAGCGGCGCCCTCCCGCCCGGCCCGCCCCAGACCCTTCCCATCCCCGTCGAACGCATGTCCGACATCCTCGCCATCCTGCGTCCGGCGCAATGGCTCATCCCCGCCAGGACCGCGCTACCACCTTGGCTGGGGCATGCCATTGGCGCGTTGTTAGCACTGGGACTCATCGGCAAAGCGCTCTGGCTGCGCTACCGCCTGCGGCTGCGTAAAGACCCGCTGAAAGCCGCGGAATTGCGCGCGCTGAAAGAACTCTCGCGGCTCACCGGCGCAGACCGCACCGTCTTTCTCAAGCAAGCCGGAGCCTTCGTCGAACGCTGGCTTGGCGACCAGCCCGGCCCGGAACTGCAAGCCATCCTGGCCGAACGCGACGCAGTCTGCTTTCTATCCGAAAAACCGCAGACCGCCCTCGGCAGGCGCCGCCAGGAAATCCTCAAACTGCTACGCAAATCCATCACCGCTGGCGTGATGGTGGGCACCCTCAGCCTGCTCGGCGCGCCCGCAGCCCGCGCCGGCAATGATAGCGCAAGAGAGGCCGTGAACGCCTATGACTCCGCCAACTACGAGGAATCTATCAAACTCTGGCTCGCTGCCGGTGACTATGCCGAACTGGCACCCGCCGCCCTCTACAACATCGGCAACGCCTGCTATCGCCTCGGCTCCCCCGGCCACGCCGCCCTCTACTACCGCCGCGCCCTGGCGCGCGATCCCGGCCACGAGGAAAGCCGCCAGAACCTGCGCTTCATCGAGCGCAAATGCGGTGCCCTCAGCGTGCAGCGGCCTGAATACCAATACGCCTTGGCCAAGCTTCCGCTTCACCTCTGGCAAGCCGCGGTGTGGACGGGCGGGTGGCTGTGCGTCCTCGGGGCGCTGGTCTTTCCGGCCACCCGCAGCGGTGCCCCCATCCGTCTGGCTGCCGTTTGTGCCCTGGTCACGGCCCCATTGTTAGTCGCCGTTGGCATGCTCGCCTGGCACTATTACCCGGACGATTCTCAATTTGCACCTTTGACCAAGCAGGCCGTCATCATTGCGGACAAGGTTGCGCTGCACAGCGATGCGGCCCGCACCTCGCCGGAAGTCATCGATGCCCCGCCAGGCTCGCTGTGTGAAATCCTCTGCCTGAGTGGCGATTGGGCCTACGTCGCCTTTGCCACCAAAACCCGCGGCTGGATTCCGGCTGCGGCCATCGAGAAAGTCATCCCCGACCAGAAGCCGGCCCCACCCAAAATCCGCAAGCCGCTCGTCGGCGAGCGCACCGCCTGAGGTGGCAGCGCCGTAGGGCCCACCCTGCAAATCCACCATGACCACGCCACCCCCCGCCCAAGCATCCGCAACTCAACACACTCCTGATTTGCCGCCCCAGGCGGATGGCGTCCCGCGCGAGCAGGAGGCCCACTCCGCGCCGCTTGGCGTTGGCTTGTCAGCGGCGGAAATCCAGCGCAGGCTCGATGACGCGCGATCCCGTCAGGTTGAGTTGGAAGCGCAGCACGAGGAACTGCTGCGGACGCAATCAGCACTCAGGGAATCCATGGTCATCGCAGGGCTGGGTAGTTATGTGTTGGATATAGCCAGCGGAATTTGGCAGGGCTCGGACTTGCTCAATGAGATATTCGGGATTGACCCAACATACCCACACACGATTCACATGTGGCTACCCCTCATCCATCCCGAGGACCGCCCCATGATGGAGCTTTACTTTTTCACCGACGTGCTTGGCCACGGCCAGGCCTTCGACAAGGAATACCGCATCATCCGCCGCAACGACCAAACCGAGCGCTGGGTGCACTGCCGCGGCAAACTCGAATTCGATGCCCATGGCGCCCCCGTCAGAATGCTTGGCACGGTGCATGACATCACCTACCGCAAACAAATGGAAAATGTGCAATTGTTCCTGCTGCAAAGTGGCTACACGCGTGCGGGTGAGGATTTCTTCCGGTCCCTGGCGCGATACCTCTCCCACAACCTGAGCATGGAATATGTCTGCATTGATCGGCTCATCGGCGACGGCCTGGAAGCCAAAACCATGAGCACCTATCACGATGGCACTTTCGATGATGGCATCACCTACTCCCTGCTAGACAGCCCGTGCGGGGACGTGGTGGGCAAGAGCATCTGTTGTTTCCCCAATGATGTGCGCCAATTGTTCCCCAAAGATGGCTTTCTTCATGCCTTGCAAGCCGTCAGCTATGTCGGCACCACCCTCTGGAGCTTCGATGGCAAACCCATCGGTCTCATCGCCCTCATCGGTCGCAAACCCCTAACCAACCCCGCGCTGGCCGAATCCATGCTCAAACTCGTCGGCCTGCGCGCTGCCGCCGAACTGGAACGCAGGCAGGCCGAAAAGGATCGCTTGCAAATCCTCATGAACCTCGAACACATGGTCCAACAACGCACCCTGGAACTCAAGGAGACCAACCGAATGCTGCTCACTGAAATCGCACAACGCAGCAAAACCGAACAGGAAGTCGCCCTCCAGCGCAGTGAACTGGCCCATCTCTCGCGCGTCAGCATGCTCGGCGAATTGTCCGGCTCGCTGGCCCACGAATTAAGCCAACCGCTCACCGCCATCCTCTGCAATGTCCATGCCGCCCAACACATGCTGGCCAAGGAGGGAATGACCGACCCAATCGAAATGCAGGAAATTCTCGCCGACATCGAATCCGAGGACAAACGTGCCGGCGAAATCATCCGGCGCCTGCACCTGCTCCTGAAAAAGGGCAACGTCCAAAAACAACCGCTTGAATTCAATGACGTCGTGCTCGAGGTGCTCAATATCCTGCGCAACGATCTGGCCAACCATAACGTGACCGTGGAAACCCAGCTCACGCCGGGCCCCACGACCATCTGCGGCGACCGCATCCAGCTCCAGCAGGTGCTGCTCAATCTGGTGATGAACGCCTGCGACGCCATGGCTGGCAACGAAACACACAACCGCTTGCTCACCATCCACACCCGCATTGCGAGTGACACCGAGGTGCGCGTCGAGGTCAGCGACAATGGACACGGCCTGCCGGACGGCAGTGAGGAACAGGCCTTCGCGCGGTTTTTCACGACCAAGCCGCACGGCCTCGGCCTCGGCCTGGCAGTGTGCCGCACCATCATTAACGCACACAACGGCACCCTCGGCGCGGCCAACAACCGTGATGGCGGCGCCACCTTTCACTGCACGCTGCCCGCCAATCCGCCGTAATCCGCAGCATCGCCGCACCGGTCGTTGGGGCGAATTCCCCGATAGCCATACCAAAGTGTCATTGACGAGTACTGGATGAAACACTAACCTCCGTACCCGCATGAGTGCCATCTGTCCATTCATTGCCGTTATTGACGATGACGAGCCCGTGCGCAAGGCGCTGCGGCGCTTGTTGCGGGCGGCAGGACTGACGGTGGAGACCTTTAGCGGCGGCGAGGAGTTTCTGGCATCCCTCAGTGAGCATCAGCCGGACTGCGCGCTGCTCGACTTGAACATGCCCGACGTGTCCGGTTTTGATGTGTTGGAACGCCTGGAGGCCGCCTGCATCCACTTCCCTGTGATCGTTCTCACCGGCAACAATTCCGCCGCTGCCGAAGAATGCGCCCTGCGTGGCGGCGCGGTGGCCTATCACCACAAACCCGTCAATGACCGCGTGCTGCTTGACTCCATCACCGCTGCCGTGGAGCCCCCCCCCACAATCCCAGGCGAGTGACCGCAGATGAGGCTGCCGGGGTCAACAGATTTTGCGGCCGAGCGCAAAGCGCCGGAGCAGCAGGGTGGCACCCAAGGAAACGCCGAAGATGACAGGCAGATCGAGCAGCATCCATGGCCCGCTGAGGATGTCGATATTTGTGCCGCGCAACAAGCGGCGAAAAAGCCAGATAAACAACGGATGGATCAGGTAAATGCCCAGCGTCGCATTGCCTAACAGGATGAGCCAGCGCGGGGACCGGGCGGACTGGTTGACCCGGCTGCGAATGAACAGGAACACGGTCAGCGCCACAGCCATCACCAGCGGACTGGTATTGGATAGCGGCACGTAGTCGCTGACAATTCCGAGGTACCGGCAGGTCAGGTAGTTGGCGGTCCACGATGCGATGAGTGCAAGGGTGAGAAACCAACCCCACCGGGTGCTGGCGGGCTGCCCGGGGGAACCGTTGAGCACGGCGCCGAGCAGAAAATACGGGATGTACTCGAGGAAGCTATGGGTCCAGCGAAGGAACGTGAAATTGAACGCCACCTCTGTGAACCGCATGGTGGATTGAATGATGATGAGGGTGGTGGCAATTCCTGCTAGAATAAGCCAGTCCCGCGCCGGACCAGCCAGGCCAAAGCGGAGTTTGGCAATGAATGGCACCACGCTAAGAAGGCCCGCAAACATGGTCAGAAACCACAGGTGCAAATACACATGGCCGTATGTTAGAAAATCCCCCACGACCTGCTGTGGGGTTTGACCCTTGATGATCACGTCGAACAAGCCGTAGCAAATGGTCCAGACCGCGATGATTGGCAGGAAGCGGCCGGCCTTCTTGCGGTAGAACGCCACGGCGTCGCAGTCGGAGGGTTTGATCAAGGCGCCGGAGATCATCACAAACACCGGCACGGCCGCGCGGCACGAGCCATTGAGCACATTTGCCAGCCACCATTCGAACGACGGTGGGTCGGAGAACCGGTTGTAGGCCTGGCCGCTGACGTGCACCGCGATCACAGCCAGGCAACCGACCACGCGGAGGTGGTCGATCCATGCCAACCGCGTGGTGGTGTTCGCATGGGCCGGGGACCGTGGCGGTGGCG
>JBILFE010000079.1:0-9144 GCA_044351705.1 Luteolibacter sp.
AGTTGCAGGGCATCGCGCTGAGTCCGCGGCTTGGGTTGCTCACCATCGCCCAGGACAAGAGTGACGTTGCCGCTGCGGCAAGGGCGGGGGAATGGGTGCTGCAATTGGAGCCGACCAACTATCGGGCGCTGATGGCCGTGGCATGGGGCGCGTTTCAGGCCAAGGACTACCAAAAGGCGATAGGCCGGTATCGGTGTGTGATGGCCATGTATCCGGAAGACATGGATGCGATGAGCGGCGCGGCGTGGGCGGCGTTTTACACCGGGCAAAAAGCCGAGGCGAGAGGGCTGTTCCGGCGCTTGATCAGCATCAATCCCAACTATCAATATGCCAAGCAGGGGATTGAGGCCACCAAGAATTGATCACGCCAAGAATCCAACAGCATTTTCATCATGGATCCCGAATCATCCCGCCTTGCCGACCTGATGCTCAATGAGCGCGGCTTTGTCTTCGACCCTAACACCGGCGAAAGCTACCAAGTCAGTGCCACCGGACTCAACTGCCTGCGCGGCTTGCAACGCGGCGCCACGGTGGATGAGATGGTCGCGGAAATGGTGGCCACCCGTGAGGTGGAGCGGCTGGCGGCCAGATGCGATATGGATGCCTTTGTGTGGGACCTCAAACAACTCGGTTGGCTATGAAGCCGCTGCGCATTGCGGTGAGCGGCATGCATCGGGGCGATAATCCGTTGCCCGGCGCATCAATCGTGGCGGCGATCCGGCGGGCGTGGCCGGATGCCTTCATCGTGGGCCTGGTTTACAATGCTTATGAAAGCGGCATCTATGCGCCGGACGGTCCTGACCTGTGTCATGCGATGCCCTATCCGACTGCCGGCCTCGCGGCCTATCTGAAGCGGCTGGAAGAAATCCGGGCGGTGGCGGCGTTTGATTGGTTTATACCGACCTTGGATGCGGAGATTGCGTTGCTGGCCGGGGCGGCTGCGGATCTAGCCATGCTGGGGATTGGTGTGCGCCTGCCCGACGTCGAGACACTCGCCTGTTGTGGCAAGGCGAAGCTGCCGCAAGTGGCAGCCAAGTGCGGAGTGGCCGTTCCTGAAACGGGGGTGGCCAGGGATGTGAGTGAGGCCCTGGCCCTGGCAGCGGCGGCGGGCTATCCGGTTTTCCTCAAGGGCCCGTTGTATGATGCCAAGTTGGTGGCGACCGCCGCGGCGCTGGCAGCGGCGGGCACGGCGATCCTGGCGGATTGGGGGCCGCCGTTGCTGGTGCAGGAACCGCTGTTAGGAACGGAGTTCAACGTGATGGGTCTCGGTGATGGCAAGGGCGGCCTGTTGGGCCACTGCGCGGTGCGCAAGTTGATCATCAGTGACAAGGGCAAGGGCAATGGCTCGGTCATCGTGCGTGATCCACGGCTGGATGAAATCACCCGCCGCTTGATTGCCGAGACGCGCTGGTTGGGACCGTTTGAGTTGGAGTTCATTCGCGACCAACGCGACGATGAATACCGCCTCATTGAGATTAATCCGCGGTTTCCGGCGTGGGTGGGATTTGCCGCACAGTTAGGGGTGAATTTCCCCGCGGCCTGGGTCGAGTGGATGCTGAGTGGAACCTGCCGGCCGCTGCCAACCCTGCCGCCGGGCAGTTTTTTCCTGCGCCATCATATCGAAGTGACCGGCGAGATGGAGCGGGTTTCCGCCCTGCTTGAAGTCCAACCGGGTGTTGCCGGTTTTTAATCCAACATAAATTGCAGACCCGTGAATAAACTACCCTACGTGGCCCCCACCATCCGCCGAGTATCACAGGCGGCGGCCAACCCGCAGCGCCTTGGCCGCGTGCCGGTGATCGACGGCATTGACGGGGTGGGGGTGGCCGCGCTCATAGCGGAGCACGGTAGTCCGTTGTTTGTTTTTTCCGAGACCGGGTTGCGCGACAAGCTGCGGGAAGCCCGCGCGGCCTTTGAATCGGTCTATCCGAATGTGACCTTTGCGTGGTCCTACAAAACGAACTACCTCAACGCGATTTGCCGGGTGTTTCACCAGGAAGGATCGTTTGCCGAGGTGGTATCCGGCTTTGAATACGACAAGGCCCGCCACAACGGGGTGCCGGGCAAGCAGATTATTTTCAATGGGCCGTGGAAAAGCATGGCGGCATTGCGGCGGGCCGTGACCGAGGGGGCGCTGATCCAGGTTGACAATCGCGACGAGGTTTTGGCGTTGTCGCGTCTGGCAGAGGAACTGGACCAGTCTATTGGGGTTGGCATTCGCGTGCATGTGGATACCGGCACACACGCGGTGTGGTCGAAGTTTGGTTTCAGTGCTGACGACGGCGAGGCGTTGCGGATGATCGGTTGGATCGTGGCAAACACCCGCTTGCGGGTGCGCGGCATTCATTGCCATGTGGGCACATTCATGTTGGATTCCGGGGCGTACGCGACGGCGGCGCGGGCGATGGTTGAGATGGCGCTTGCCGCGGAGGACGCGGGAGCCGGAGCGATGGAATATCTCAATCTGGGCGGCGGTTTTGCCTCGCATGCGCGGCTGCACGGGCAATATCTACCGCCGGAACAGGCGACTCCACGCTTCGAGGATTATGCCAACGCGATTTGCGGGACCATCAAGGAGTGTTGGCCGATCGGACGGCAGTTGCCGCACTTGTATTTGGAAACCGGGCGAGCCCTGGTGGACGAGGCGGGCTATCTGATATCAAGTGTGGTGGCGGTGAAGCAACGCCGGATCTCTGAGGCCAATGCCGCACTCGCCGCCTACGGCAAAGGTGGCGCGTCCCCGGCCGGCGCGCTGGGAGCTTACGGCAAGGGCGGAATTACAAATGGGATGATTGCGTCGCGGCGCAATGCGGTGGTGCTGGATGCGGGTATCAATATTCTATACACCACGGCGTGGTACCAGCCGGTCATACATCCGGTATCGATGTCGGTGGCCGGGCTGCAACCGACCACAGTATACGGGTGTTTGTGCATGAATATTGATGTCATCCGCGAGGAGGCGTTACTGCCGGACCTGAAGGCCGGGGATGCGGTGGTGATCCATCCGGTGGGCGCCTATAACATCACCCAATCCATGCAATTCATCGCCTATCGCCCGGCGGTGGTTCTGATAGATACAACGCGCGCGGTGCATGTCATCCGACGCCGTGAAACTTTGGAGGATGTGCAAGGCCCCGAAGAAGTCCCCGCTCATCTGGCGCATTCCAACCCCACCGCCGCGTCGCCTGAGGCATGATTCCGTTTCCACAAGGTGCGCATCGCTTGGCGGATGAAAAATCCCTGCCGCGGTCGATCATGGCCGCGCTGCCGCGCACCTACGCGATCATTTTTTACTCCACGGATGTGCGCTTTGGTTGGGCCATGCTGGCAATGAGTTTGTTAGTGCCGTGGGTCGGGTTGGCGGGGCTTGGCGGGGTGGTGGTGGCGGCTTGTGTGGCGTGGTTACTGAAGGTCGACCGGGGCTGGATACGCAGCGGGTTTGCCTTGTTTAATCCGCTGCTGGCGTGCAGCGCGATGGTCTTGGCAGGGCTTGTTGGCGGGTGGGCGTTAGGCGTGATGGTGGTGTTGTGGGCCGCAGCGGCGGTGTTCTCCCTGTTGTTAACCATCGCCATGCAGGGCTGGATCGGCTCGCGGGTCGGCCTGTCGGTTCAAAGCCTGCCGGCGGTGATGGTGGTTTGTTTGCTGCATTTCACCGGCATTGGCGCCGGGGGCCAGGGCGAGGCGGTGGCTGTGGCGGTGGCGGGCCTGCAAGCAGACTGGGTGTTGATGCCGGATTTGCTGCGGGGTTTTTTCCGGGCGTTTGCGGCAATGGTGTTTCAGGCGTCGGATGTGACGGGCCTGCTCGTGTACGTTGCGTTTGTGCTGAGTTCGCCGCTGGGCGCGCTGATGGCCACGGTGGGATATGTGGCGGGGGCGGGGACTTTGTGGTTGTTAGGGCTGCCGGTGGGTGCCACGGGCACCGCTTGGTGCGGGTATTGCTTTTTGCTGGCGGGGGTGGCGCTGGGGGCTGGCTATCAAGTGCCGAACCGGTCGAGCCTGGTGTTGGCGATCGCGGGCGGTGCCATGACGGCAGTGGCGGCGGTGGGGCTCAGTGTGGGGCTCGGTTGGTTCGGCCTGAGTCCCGGGGCCTTGCCCTACAACCTTGTGGTGTTAGGCACGGTGGCGGCCTTGCGCCTGTTGCCACGGCCGGCAGGATTGCTGGTATCACCCTGGACGACATTGCAGCCGGAAGTCTCGGCACGCCGGGTGCAGATCAACGTGCTGCGGTTTCCGGATTATTACAAACCCGCGGTATTTTTGCCCTGTGCCGGCGAGCGGGTGGTGACGCAGGGGTTTGATGGGGCGCTGACGCATCGCGGGTGGTGGCGCCATGCGCTGGACTTTGAGGCGCCGGGGGCGGTCGGCACTTGGAATGCGGTTGGCGGGGCCCTGCGCGACTATGCGATTTTTGAAACGCCGGTATACGCTCCGGTGACGGGCACGGTGGTGGCGATGGATAACCAGGTGCCGGACAATCCGTTAGGACATAACAATCCGGAAGCAAACTGGGGGAATTATGTGATGCTGCGTGCGGATGCCGGCTATCACGTGATGCTGGCGCATTTGCTGTGTGGATCGGTGGCGGTGGTGGTGGGGCAGCGCGTGCGGGAAGGTGCCTATCTGGGGAATTGCGGCAACTCGGGTCGCTCGCCGGTGCCGCACTTGCATCTGCACGTGCAAGCGGGGCCGTTGCCGGGTGCTGCGACGATGCCCTTTGTCATGAAACATTACATTGAGCGCACCCGCGCGGATGGGCAGGAAACCTACCGCTTGTCCGGAGTGCCACAGCAATCGTGTGTCCTGCGTCCGGCGATGCCCTCGGCGGCCTTGCACGCCTGCTTCAGTGGCTGGCTGCCGGGCGTCTATGTTTTTAGAAATGGCGATGACGAGGAGGAAATCCGTTTGGAGTTTGATGAAGGCGGGCGCTTCCGTTTGGAAAGCACCCGCCAGCGGGAATATCTAACACTGTATTTGGCCGAGGGTGTGTTGTATGCCGAGCCCTTCGAGGGCGGGCGCGGCGGGGTGCTGGCCTTGCTTGCCATCGTGCTGGCGAGGGTGCCTTGCATTGCCGAGGCGGCAGTGACGTGGCATGAAGTGGTGGCGGCGGCGCCGTATTTGCACGGGCTGCGCCGCTTGTTTCATGACCTGTGCGATCCGTTTCTCACGGTGGAGGTCCTGCATTATCGGTATGGCGTTGTGTCTAACGGTGATGGATTCCAACTCACGGCCGAGTTGGCCCATACCGATGAAACCCTCAGTGCCGCCGTGCCCAAGCGCCTGCAGGCACAGATTCAAGGCCGCTCCGCAATCGTTGAAATCATCGGCGAAACCTGCGGCGGTCGCAAAATCCATGTTGCCATGAAACCGACATCCGATGGTTGATTTGTGATATCGGACATTGCACTGATTACACTGATGGGCCAATACGTTTTCGCACGGCGGACATTTCCGTCAGTCGACATATCCAGCTTGGTCTTGACTGCGGGGGGATTTGACCCTATCAGGAGTGCATGAAGATTTGCGTGATTGGCGTTGCAGGCATTCCCGAAGGCAAACACAACATCAAGGACCCGCGCCTGGATAAAGCTCATGAGCTCGTCGAGGCCAAGAAAAAAATCTATGCCCAGGTCGATGTGGTCGGCGAGGACGGGGCGATCGATGCCGATGTCATTCTGGTTGCTCGTGACCGGCTCATTGACGTGCTGCTCAAGGACCTGGAATTCATCGAGACGCGCTTGAGCCGCGATCCAGCGGCAGAAGAACAGGCGGTGTTATTGAAACTGCAGGCTCATCTGGAGGGCGAACAACCGGTGTTCACCGCCGGCTTGAGCGAGGCGGAATGGCAGGCGCTCACCGGGCACGGTTTTGTCACCAGCAAACCGGTGATCCTGGCGGAACCGGATGAACTCGGCGACCCTGAAGCACTCATGGTGCGGGCGTTCCACGGCAGCGGCTACATCTGCTTCCTAACAGTCGGAGGGCCGGAAAACCGGGCCTGGCCGATCCGCCACGGGTTCACCGCCGCGGAGGCCGCCGGCAGCATTCACACCGAATTGCAAAAAGGCTTTATTCGCGCGGAGGTGATCGGGTTCAACGACTTTGTGGAAGCCGGCGGCGAGAAGCAGGCCAAGCATGCCGGCAAGCAACGGCTCGAAATGAAAGCCTACGTGGTGCAGGACTACGACCTGATGAACATCCGCGCCAACAAGTGAGGGGTGGTTTATGTCTGTCGGGATTTGGGCTTGACCTGCGGTGATGCTCCAAGCAGATTTTTTGCCGGTAGCCATACAAGGTCTTACCCGCGCGCAAATTCCAGCAAACATCATGAATACCGTCCCCCATACCAACCGCCGCAATGTTCTGAAACTTCTGGCCGCCTCCAGCGCCGGCCCGCTGCTGCTGCCGCGCCGCTTGTTCGGCGCGGATGCCCCATCCAACAAAATTACCCTCGGCTGCATTGGTGTCGGTTGGCAGGGCGGCAGCAATTTGGATTCGTTTCTGGGTCAGGACGGGTGCCGGGTGGTGGCCATTTGTGATGTGGACGAGAACCATCTCAAGGAGGCCGTCAACAAGGTCAATGGCCGCTACAAGGATCAGGACTGCAAGGGTTACAAGGATTTCCGCGAATTGCTCGCGCGCAAGGACATCGATGCCGTGTGCATTTGCACCCCAGACCACTGGCACTCGATCCCAGCCATCGCCGCCGCCAACGCAGGCAAGGACATTTTCTGTGAGAAGCCGCTCTCCCACACTCTTGCCGAGGGGATTGCCATGGTCAATGCCGTGCAGAACAACAAGCGCATCTGGCAAACCGGTTCGTGGCAACGCAGCCAGGCGACCTTCCGCTGGGCTGCCGAGATGGTCCAAAACGGTTATCTGGGCAAGGTCACGCGCGTCGAGGTGGGTTTGCCCTCGGGCCACGCCGATTTCGAAGGCACCGGCAAGGGCCGGCCTAACAGCGAGCCACCGGCTGGCGTGGACTACGAGTTGTGGACCGGACCGGCGCAGATGATGCCCTTCAACCCCTGCCGTTTCCACAAGAACTGGCGCTGGAATTACAACACCGGCGGCGGCCAGCTCATGGATTGGATCGGCCATCATTGCGACATCGCCCATTGGGGGCTGGCCAACGCCGAGTTCGGCTGCGGTCCGGATGATGCGGTCGGTCCGCTCGAACTCTCCGCCACCGCCGAGTTTCCGGCCAAGGACGACGTCTGGAACACCGCCACCAAATATCGCATCGAAGCCAAATACCCCAACAATATCGAATTCATCATCGCCGGCGGCTATGGCGATATCCAAGGCGGTGCCAAGTGGATCGGCCCCAATGGCTGGATCCGCGTCGACCGCGGCCGTCTCGACGCATCTAACAAACAATGGATCCGCGACGTGCAGGAGAGCGAGAAGAAGGGCAGCTTGAAAGTCACCCTCTATAACAGCCCTGGCCACCACAAGGAGTTTCTTGATTCCATCAAGTCGCGCAAGCGCACGCTCACCCCGGTGGAAATCGCCCATCGCTCGCAAACGCCAGGCCATCTCGGATACATCGCCTCGGTCGTCGGCCGCAAATTGAAATGGGACGCCGTCAAACAGGAAATCATCGGCGACGAGGAAGCCAGCAAGCTGCTTAGCAAGAAAATGCGCGCGCCTTGGTCGCTCTGAATGTAGGCGCGTAGTGAGAACGCGGGGGGAGAGGAGATAATCCGCCCCCCCTCGGGAAATTTGGGTGAAGCGGACCAAGAAAACCACAGAAAAGAACTGATTTCACAGATTACACTGATTGCTTTATAATTTATGATTTAGAATTGATCTGGGCTTGCTTGTGGCGGCCGGGTTGGCGATGGTTGCCGTCATGCGCGTGATGGCACTTACAGGAGGGATTGCTTCAGGGAAATCAACGGTTTGCCGCTTGCTGCGGGAATGCCTGCCGTCGGTCGTTATTTTTGACAGTGATGCGGCGGTGCGGCGGATGCTTGAGGTGGATGCGGAAGTCATCGCGGTGGTGTCCGAATCGTTCGGGCCGATGGCCTTGGACGCGCAGGGGCGGATAGACCGGCACTTTCTGCGGGGCAAGGTGTTTGCCGACACGGCGGCGCGGCTGCGCCTGGAAACCATCATTCATCCCCGGGTCCGACAAGAATGTCTTGATTCGCTGCAGCGGGCGGCCCACAATGGTGCCACGCTTTTCGTTGCTGACATCCCGCTCTTCTTTGAAAAGGGATTCGATTTTGGCCAGGAGCAGGTGATGGTTGTCGCCTCCTCACGTGCCACCCAGATCCAGCGGCTCAAGGCGCGCAGTAAATTCGATGAATCCATGATCGAATCGATCCTCGCGGTGCAGCTACCGACCGAGGAAAAAATCCGGCGAGCGGATGTGGTGTTTTGGAATGAGGGTCCGCCCGCCGTTCTCAAATCCCAGATCCGGCGTTTTTCCAAATTCCATCTAATGACCCTTCCTAACGAATCCGAGACCACCGACCCCGGTGCTGGCAGCGCCGCAGTGGCGGAGTATCCGCCGGTACCGGTGTTTGTTGATATCAATCTATTCCGTCTCAAATCGCTCTCCGAGTTGCAAGCCATCGCGGAAACCATCCCCGCCCGCATCGCCGGCGGACTGGCCAAGAGCCAACTCACATACGAGTTGCTGTGCTACTACGCCCGCGAGGGGGTCGGCCTGGTCTGTGAGGGCATCCTGGAACTCTCCAAGGATAACTTTGCCATGCTGCGCGATCCGCACCGCAGCTTCCGTCCCAGTCAGGACGATATCCATTTGGCCAGCACCCTCGTCCGCGATCATGGCCTGCGCAACGGCCAGCGCGTCAAAGTCCGGGTCAAATCCCCGCGCGAGCGGGATAAATTCCTCGTCGCAGCGGACATCATCGAGGTCGAGGGCATTGCGCTTGCCGAGTACCAGGCGCCGAAGGATTTCGACAGTCTAACGCCATTGTTTCCCAACGAGCGGATTCATCTTGAAGGCGAGGGACCGGATTTCCTCGGCGTGCGCGTGATTGATCTCATCGCGCCGCTCGGCAAGGGCCAACGCGGCATCATCGTCGCCCCGCCACGTGGCGGCAAAACCATTTTGCTCAAGCAAATCGCCCGCTCGGTGCGTCTCAACCACCCGGACGCGGAGTTGATCATACT
>JBILFE010000080.1:0-9116 GCA_044351705.1 Luteolibacter sp.
TGGCTCTTGAGAAGTTCGCGCAGTCCGGCAACCACTTCCCCTGGCAATGCGGTAATGCTGGCGAGGGTGCGGTGCCTGACTTTGCCCGCCTCGCGGAAGGTTTCGCGCAGAAGAATGCAGGGCGGCGAGTTGCGGTTTTTGACCGTTTCAACGAACATGGCTACTAAATACCGACAAAAAACGCCGATATCCAAGTGGTGGTCGGATCTGCGGCGGATTTCAGAGATCGAAGTTCAGGTTAGAAGAGGCTGATTCAGCCAATCACCCTGGCGTGGAATTCCACCTTGCGTTTTTAAGCAAACCGGCTAGATTGCGCTCGATGAAAGCTAAATTCCTCGTTTGTTTGCCGGCAGTGGTGTTATTTGCTTCGTGTGCGCAAGACACCCTCACCGGGGATGTCTATTCGCAACGCGATGCCCGCCAGGCCCAGGCCGTTAGCACCGGAAAAATCACCTCCATCCGCCCGGTCAAAATTGAAGGTAACCACACCGCAGGCACGGTGGTAGGCAGCATCGCCGGTGGCTTCCTCGGAAGCACCATCGGCCAGGGCAGAGCCGCCAACACCGCAGGCGCCGTCGGCGGCGCCTTGGTGGGCGGCGCTGTCGGCTCCCATGCCCAACAGGCAATGGGCTCCCGCAATGGCATCGAGATCACGGTGCGCCTTGACAAGGGCGGCTCGGTCTCCGTGGTGCAACAAGTCAACCCCCGCGAGCAGTTCGGTGTGGGTGACCGCGTGCGCGTCATGTCCAGCGGCAGCGGCACCCGCGTGTCGCACTAAGCTGCGCCAATTTCCACGCCTATCAAGCAAGGCCTTCACCCCACCCGGGTGTGGGCCTTGCATGTGGCTCAAAACTCCACTTCACTGCCAAGAACGCCCAACTCCACGACCCCGCTGTGGCGTGCGCTGATGGCCTGGCGCAGGATTTCGGAACGCTCGCTTTCGCCGTGGACCAGCCAGACCTTGTGTTTCGGGCCGCTGGTGCGGTCAAAGTAATCCAACAATTCGGAATGATCGGCGTGGCCGGAAAAGGAATCCACAGCTTCGATTTTGGCCCGCACCTGGAAACGCCCGCCCAGAATCGGCACCTCTTTGGCACCATCGACGATGCGGCGGCCGAGGGTGTTGTCCGCGCAATACCCGACAAACAGCACTGTGGTGCGCGGGTCGCCAATGTTGTTTTTGAGGTGATGCAGGATGCGCCCGGCTTCGCACATGCCGGATGCGGAAATGATGATCACCACGCCTTTGAGCTCGTTAAGCGCCATGGACCCGCGCACCGACCGCACCAATGTTAGATTCTCAAACCCGAACGGGTTTTGCTTTTCAAACAACGCTTCGTATACCTCGGCATTGAACGCTTCAGGATGCAACCGGTATATCTCGGTGGCGCTGACCGCGAGCGGGCTGTCCACATACACCGGAATGTCCGGAATCCTGCCGCTCTCAAACAACTCGTTCAAGATATACAACAACTGTTGGGTGCGCTCCACGGCAAACGCCGGAATAAGGATCTTGCCGCCGCGTTTCACCGCCTGGCGGATGACTTCCGCAAAGAAATCCCCGACTCCCGGCGGGGCCTCGTGCTCGCGACCGCCGTAGGTGCTCTCCATCACCAGGAAATCCACGTCGTTGACCGGCACCGGATCGCGCAACACTTCATTGTGGCCGCGCCCGATATCACCGGAAAACAAAAAACGCTTGGTTTTGCCATCGGTGTGATCGTTCACCTCCAACAAGACCTGCGCACTGCCCAAAATGTGGCCCGCATCAATGAACGTGAGTGCCACCCCGTCCGCCACCAAAATCGGCCGCTCGTAGCCGACGGTCACAAACTGGCGCAGGCAGCGCTCCGCGTCTTTCTCGCTGTAGATGGGCTCCACCGGTTCGAGTCCGTCGCGCACACGGTGCCTGTTGAGCCATTCGATATCGCCGGTCTGGATGCGTGCGGAATCCGCCAGCATGATCTGACAAAGATCGCGGGTCGCATCCGTGGCGTAGATGTTGCCGCTGAATCCCTTCTTCGTCAGATTGGGCAGATTGCCGCTGTGGTCAATGTGCGCGTGGGATAAAATCACCACATCCACCGCCGCCGGATCGTAGTAGGGAAAACAACAGTTGATCCCGTATGCCTCCTTGCGGCTGCCTTGATAGAGACCACAATCCAACAAAATTCGCTTGCCGTTGACTTCCAACAAGTGTTGCGACCCGGTGGTGGTGCCGGCGGCACCGCAAAACTTCAGTTTCATGGTTGGAGCATGGGAGTTAGATATGGATGGCGTGGCCCTCCGCGGCGAGCGCGGCTTCGTGAATGATTTCCGACAGCGTCGGATGGGCGTGGATGGTGGCGTGCAGGTCTTCGGAGGTGAGTTCCTGATCCAGCGCCAAGCCCATTTCCGCGATGAGTTCAGTGGCATTATCGCCGATGATGTGGGCACCCAGCAGTTCACCGTGCTTGCTGCCAAACAACAACTTGGCAAAACCTTCCGACTCCCCTGCGGCCAGCGCCTTGCCTATGGCCATGAACGGTACTTTGCCAACCTTGTATGCGATGCCCGCCGCCTTGAGATCACGTTCGGTTTTGCCCACCGACGCCACCTGCGGATGACAATACGTGCAGCCCGGAAAGTTTCTAACCTGCCGCGGTTGGTGGCCCTCGACATAGAGGCCCTCCACCGCCTGCACCGCTTCGTAGGAGGCGGTATGCGCCAGCCATGGCGGGCCGGTGATATCGCCGGCGGCATAGACGCCGCGAATCGACGTTTCATAGCGGCTGCCGACCTTGATGAAGCCGCGTTCAGTTAGGGCGGGTTGGATGCCGCCGGGCAGGACCGGTTGGATGCCGATGGCCACCAGGCAGACATCGGCGCGGATGACGCCGGATTCTTTCGGTCCCTCGACGCTGATGTCAACGTGGCTGCCATGATCGGCGGTGGCGGTGACCTTGGTGTTTGGCAGGCACCGGATCCCTTGTTTGGTCAGGGATTTTTCCAGCGCATCGCCGACCTCATCATCCTCCACCGGCAACAGCCGCGGCAACATCTCCACCAGGGTCACCTTGGTGCCAAAGGCATTGTAGATGTATGCGAATTCAACGCCTATGGCTCCGCCACCGATGACGATCAATTCCTTGGGTTGTGTGGCGAGCACCATCGCCTCCTTCGAGCCGATCACCGACGAGCCGTTGAAGGGGAATTGTGGCAGGCCCCGCGACTTGCAACCGGTGGCAATCAAAATATGTTGGGTTTCAAGGATCTGGATGCTGCCATCCGCCGCCGTGACCCGCACTTTGCCCGGTCCCTCGATGGCACCGGCGCGATTGATGTAATCAACTTTGTTCTTTTTGAGGAGAAACTCGATGCCACCGGCCAGCCGGTTGGAAACCTTGCGGGACCGCCCAATCACCGTCGCCCAGTCGTACGACAGCCCGTCGATTTTCAAACCAAACTCCGCCGCCTTATGCGTGAGCGTCTGATACAGCTCGGCATTCTTCAACAGCGCCTTGGTCGGTATGCAGCCCCAATTCAGGCAGGTGCCGCCGGCACGGTCGACTTCAACACAGGCGACTTTCTTTCCAAGTTGAGCAGCGCGAATGGATGCGACGTAGCCAGCCGGGCCGCCGCCAATGACAATGAGATCGTAAGCCATGGGATGATTGATTTTTTTAAGGTACGGCGTGAGTTTGTCGGAGGATGGCGGGCTTGTCAAAGCGCGAATATGCGGGTTGTGGCTGGCCGCAGCCCGCGCTCATTTACCGGTGAGCAGCGCCCGGTTGCTCCACATGTAGTTCCACCCGGAGATGAGTGTGAGGGCCAGCGCCAGCCACAGAAACACCGGCTCGAGCCAACTATCCGGCTTGGAAAGTACATGCAGCAGCCACAACAATGGATTGTCTGGCACGGGCGTTGCCACCGCCAACCAGACCAGGCAGGTGATGCAATAGGCGAGCTGAAACCCGGTTTTCCATTTGCCGAGGCGATCAGCGGCCAGCACCTGTCCGGCCTCCACGGCGATCTGGCGCAGGCCGGTGATGAGGAATTCCCGCGCCATAATCAGCACCGTGACCCACACCGGGCACAGATCCATCGCACTCAGATAGACAAACGCCGAGCACACCAGCACCTTGTCCGCCACCGGGTCGAGCAACTTGCCCAGCGGCGTGACCAGGCCGTATTTGCGGGCGAAGTAGCCGTCAAACCAATCACTGATGGCCGCGATGACAAAGGCCACCAGCGCAATCCAGTGGCCGACGGTGCTCACCAGCGCGGTGCCTCCGACAAAAATGCCGGTCAGCACCAGACGGCAAACGGTGATCGTGTTAGGCAAGTTCACAAGCGCACTGTGGAAAATCCTGGGCCATTTGGCAACAAGAGGTTGCACCCGGGCCTCAACTTCATTAAACCCGCGCCGTCTTTTTTTCCCACCATTCTTCATCATGAGCAACAGCGATTTCGGACTCATCGGTCTGGCCGTCATGGGCCAGAATCTCGTTCTCAACGTGGAAAGCCGCGGCTTCCAAGTCTCGGTGTACAACCGCACCACCTCCGTCACTCACGCCTTCGTCGCCGCCCATCCCGGGAAAAATCTCGTCGGTGCCACGACCCTCGCGGACTTTGTCCAATCGCTGGCCGCGCCGCGCAAGATCATGATCATGGTCAAGGCCGGCGCTCCCGTCGATGCGGTCATCGAGTCGCTCATTCCTTTGTTAGATCGCGACGATATCATCATCGATGGCGGCAACTCCCTCTACACCGACACCGAGCGCCGCGACCAATGGCTCAGCGGCCTGGGCCTGCGCTTCATCGGCACCGGGGTCTCCGGCGGCGAGGAAGGCGCCCGCAAGGGGCCGTCGATCATGCCCGGCGGCCCCGCCTCCACCTGGCAGGTCATGCAGCCGATCTTCGAGGCCATTGCCGCCAAGGTCGACGGCGAACCCTGCGTCTATCACATCGGCCCCGGCGGTGCCGGCCACTTCGTCAAGATGATCCACAACGGCATCGAGTACGGTGACATGCAGCTCATCTGTGAGGCCTATAACATCTTCAAGACCGCCGGCTTCAGCGCCGCCGAACTCGCCGAAGTCTTCGACTCATGGAACCACGGCGAATTGGAAAGCTATCTGATCCAGATCACCGCGGAAATTTTCAAACAAATTGACCCGCTAACCGGCGCGCCCGTCGTCGAGAAAATCCTCGATACCGCCGGCCAGAAAGGCACCGGCAAGTGGACCATCCTGAGCGCCGCTGATAACGCCGTGGTCATCTCCACCATCAACGCCGCCGTCGAAGCCCGCATCCTCTCGTCCATGAAGGACCAACGCCACGCCGCCAGCACCCAACTCCAAGGGCCCGACACAACGATGCCCCCCGCCGACAAGGCGGCCCTCGTCCAACAAGTCCACGCCGCGCTCTACGCTTCCAAGATCATATCCTACGCCCAGGGCCTCGACCTCATCACCACCATGAGCAAGCAAAAAGACTGGAACCTCGACCTGTCAAAAATCGCCGCCATCTGGCGCGGCGGCTGCATCATCCGCGCCCGCTTCCTCAAGCACATCACCGCCGCCTACCGCGCCAACCCCGCCCTCGGCAACCTCATGCTCGACCCGTTCTTCAAGGACATCCTCAACCGCAGCCAGCAAAGCTGGCGCGAGGTCGTTGCCCTCGCCATGCTCAACGGCATCCCGGTCCCCGCCTTCTCCGCCTCGCTCGGCTACTACGACAGCTATCGTAGCGCCGTGCTCCCCGCCAACCTGCTCCAGGCCCAGCGCGATTTCTTCGGCGCCCACACCTACGAGCGCACTGACCGCCCCCGTGGCGAGATGTTCCACACCGACTGGCCGGAGGTCATTGGTTAGAGTAGGCCCGGACTTCAGTCCGCAAAGCTCATGGGGAGCGCCCACGAAGTCGCCCGGCGGGCTCGCCTATGGCGTCGCATGGACCCTGCTTTTGCCAAGACGCATTCTCACGAATGCGCCTACGGGCGGTAGCGCCCCCACCTCTTCACTTCTTTACCTCTTTACCTCTTTACCTCTTTACTTCTCCTCCTCCTCTTCCGCCTCCAGCGGGTGTTCCTCCTCGTGCCAATGCTTGGCGACCTTGCCATCGAGCCAGGCGAAGTTCATCGGATACACGTCGGGGTCGAACATGACATGATAGAAATGCCAGATCACGATCGCCAGGCAGGCGAGGATCGCCTCATAGTAATGGATGGTGACGGCCACATCGATGACCCAGCGCGGAAACCATTGGGTGACGTCGATTTTGAGCCAGATGGCCAGGCCTGTCACACCCATCACCACGGTGCCCCACACCACCGCCCAGTATTCGATCTTTTCCGGGTAGCCGAAGCGGCCGAATTTCGCCTTCGGCTTGCCCATGGCCAGATGGCCGACGTTGGTCATCACGTCGCGGGCGTCCTGCCAGCGCGGCCACAGGTCACGCAACAACTTGCGGCCCGCAGCGGTGAACGCGACGTAGTAAATGTGATAGAGGCCGCCGCCGATGAGCACCAAACCGGCGACGCGGTGGGTCCAGCGGCGGATTTCCTCGCTGCCCATCAAATGCGCATACCAGGTGTTGGGAAACTTTAGCGCGAAACCCGTCACCGCCAGCAGGATGAAACTGGCCATCAACGTGAAATGTTGGAACCGCTGGTTGCGGTCCATGCGCACGACCATCGCGCCATGCGCGCGCCGCCGCGCCGCCACCTTGCGCCACCAGGCCAGGCCGTTGTGCGCGCCTAGCAAAAGAACCGTCAGCACGATCAGGACCACGTAGATGTTGCGCACCCAGCGGCTCACCACCACGCCGGTCTCGTTGCCCTTGTCTTCGTTGGAATGAATCTTGCCGCCCACGAAGCTCTGCGTCGCGCCGGGATGGCACTTGCCGCAGGTGGCCATCAAGTGCGCCGGATGAATCATCGAGTCCGGGTTGGCGGAACGCAATATCTTGTGGTATCCGTGGCAACTCGCGCAATTGGCCGCCAGGGTCGACCCCCCGGTGGCCGCCAGTCCGTGGTAGCTCTCGAAGAACGTCTTGACCCGGTCATCCGGCATTTTGAAGCGGCTGTTGATACGCTCGCTGGCGTGGCATTTACTGCACGTTTCCGCCGTGCGGTACGACGCCGACGGGGCTTTGAGGCCGACGATTTTGTGCTCCGAATGGCAATCGATGCAGGTGGCGCCCTCGCCCTTGCTCTGCGCTTGGCCATGCACACTGGACGCCACATCCTCAGCCTCCGCAGCATGACACTCGCCGCAGGTTTTTTCCAGATTGGTGACATGGATTTTCGAGCGTGGCGAGGTCCGCGGATACACCTCGTGGTTGCCGTGACAATCCTTGCAGGTGGCCGCCGTGTCATTGCCCTTGCCCAGCGCAATCCCATGCACACTGGCCCCAAAACTCTTGGATTGCTTGTCATGACAGCCCGCGCAATCCACCGGCTTGGCCGCTTTCGCATCGTCTGGATGATCCGCCGTGAGGTCCTTGTGACAATCGGCACATTGCGACTTGCCATGCACCGATGCTTTCAACTTCACCTCATCGGTGAACATCGAGATTTTCTTGCCATCCGCCAAGTCCTTCGTTAGATCCTTGTCGCTGTGGCATTCCAGGCATTTGTCGTTGGGGACCTTTTGCTCGGCAGCCCACAACGGACCACCTAACATGGCAAGCGCCGACAACAACAAAATCAAATGGTGTTTCATAATATAATGACCTTTGGGGAACCGCTCCGGGCCTGCGTGCGCGGGCAAACAACTCCACCGCTTGGGGGCGGCCACAGGCATTGGCGAACCATTCCTTGCCGCTCATCGTAGCTGGCCCCGACCTGCCCTAGCAAGGCCATATCCGCATCAATTTGCATGAATTTCCGGGCGGCTTGCGCATCGATTTGCATTCATTGCGCATCAATCGCGATTGGACGTTTGGGAAATTTCTACCCTTGCCGCGATGGTCCAAATCCTTAGGTTCGCCATTTCCCCGCCCGGTCTCGCGTGCACGCAGACGGCGCGGCATAAACCCAAAGCAAAACCCGACCCGCTCACTCTCACCACTCACAAACTCATGCACGCCCCGATCACCATCACCACCCGCCTGCTCGGCATCCTGTGGATTCTGGCTTGGCCCGCCACCACCCTGGCCGCCGCCGCCGAGCCCGCCGCCGCCGAGCCCGCCGCCGCCAAGCCCGCCGCCGCCAAGCCCGCCGCCGCCAAGCCCGCTATTCCCAATGACAAGTGCCTGGAATGCCACAGCGACAAGGATCTAACCAAAGATCTGCCGGGTGGCAAGACCCTCTCGCTCTTCGTCGATGAAAAGGTGCGACAGGCATCGGTCCACTCCAAGGTGGACTGCGCGGATTGCCATGGCGATCTGACAGCCGAACACCCGGACGACGCCAAGGCGGCCAAACCGGTGGATTGCGGCTCCTGCCACACCGAGCAGGCGGACATTTACAAGACCAGCATCCACGGCATCAGTCGCTCGATGGGGTCATCCGGCGCGGCGTCCTGCGCCAGTTGCCACGGCAGCCATGCCATGCTCTCGCCGAAGAATCCGCACTCGCCGACGTTCAAGCTCAACCTGTCGCGCACATGCGGCAAGTGCCACGACAACCCCGGTATCAACGAGGAATACCGCATGCGTTTCCCCAACGTCGCCAAACATTATCAAGAGAGCATCCACGGCCGCGGGATGGAAAAAATGGGTTTGGTGGTGGCACCCTCCTGCAATGATTGCCACGGCGTCCACGACATCAAGCGCAGCGTCGACCGCAGTTCGCCGGTCAACAAGGCCAACCTGGCCAAAACCTGCGGCAAGTGCCATCTCGGCATCGAGGAAACTTATAACAAGAGCATCCATGGCCAGTTGTTAGCCAAGGGTGACTCGCGCGGGCCGGTGTGTAACGACTGCCACTCCGCGCATGACATCGAGCATCCCAACACCGCCCACTTCAAGCAAGCCAGCGACAACCGCTGCGGCAAATGCCACGTGGAAAGCCTCAAGCATTATCGTGACACCTATCACGGCAAGGCGATGGCGCTGGGCCAGCCCAACATTGCCAGCGATGTGGCGGCCTGCTTTGATTGTCATGGCGACCACAACATCCTGCCGGTGTC
>JBILFE010000170.1:0-6916 GCA_044351705.1 Luteolibacter sp.
CGGCGAATTTGGCAGGGATGAACGCGTGGAGGTTGGCGCCCTGTTCGAGCCGCCATGGCCACTGGCCGGTGAGGATGGCGGCGCGCGACGGCGAGCATGACGGCGCGGCGACATGCGCGTTGCGAAACAAGACTCCTTCGCGCGCAAGCCGGTCAAACGTCGGAGTCTGGATACCCGGCGTGCCGAGACACGAGGCGTGTGGCCATGCCCAGTCGTCGGCCAGCAGGAAAAGAATGTTAGGCCGGGGTGGTGCGGACGCTTCGACGGCCTGGAGCGTGGCCGGCGCAACTAACATGACGGCGGCGAAGCTGAGGATGCGTAGGAAGTGTTGCATGAACAACCGGATTGCGTGTGATGATCAAGGTTGCTTGTTCTTGCCGGGTTTGTTCTTGCCGGGCTTGTTCTTCTTGGCGGGCCTGGAGTCCTTGTCGGGCGGTGTCCACGCCGCAGGCTGCGGGTTGGCAACCTGCAGCGGCACGGTGTCGCCGTAGCGCGCCATCTCCTTCTTCAAATATCCGGTCAGTTCGACCACCTTGGCGGCCTGCTCGGGCCGGTCGGCGAGGTTGGTCAACTCGTGCGGGTCGGTCTGCAAATCGAAGAGCTGGGTCTGGTCCACCAACGGGTAGCGGATGAGTTTCCAACGGTCATCGCGCAGCGCGCGCTGGCAGTTGCGGTAACCGGTGTAAAGCACTTCGCGCACCGTGGTGGCCTTGCCGGATAGAATTGGTGCCAGGCTTGTGCCTTCGACCCCGGCGGGAATCTTCGCGCCGCTCCAGTCGCAGAGGGTCGGGAACAGGTCCATCAGATAGATAAGTGCTTCGCTTTTGCCCTTGGGAATGCCGGGGCCGGCGATGACGCAGGGGACGTGCATGCCGCCGAACTGGTAGAGGTTTTGTTTGCCGAACAGGCCGTGCTCGCCGAGCGAGAGTCCGTTGTCGCCGGTGAAAATGATAATGGTGTTGTTCCATTCGCCCATGGCCTTGAGTTGCTCGAAGACGCGCCCGAGGTGGTGGTCGAGGCCGGTGATGCAGGCATAGTAATCGGCGAGCTGCTGCTTGGTGTCGGCGGGCGTGCGCGGCCACGGGGCGAGCATTTCATCGCGCACGGTCATCTCGCCATTGTCGAATGGATGCTGCGGCAAAAACGCGGCCGGCAGCGGTACTGTGGCGGGGTCGTAGAGTTTATGAAACTCCGGCGCGGCCACGCGCGGGTCGTGCGGCACCGGCGGCGCAAAGTAGATGTAGAACGGCTTGCCGCCAGTGCGTTGCTTGAGAAACTTGAGGGTCGCGTCCGCATGCCGCTCGCTGGAGCCGCGCCGCAACACCGGACCGTGGTCGTCGATGACCAGGTTGGTATCAAAGGCCTCAATGCCCGGTTTGAACTCATTGCCACCTTTGCCGACGTGATAGGTTTCATAGCCGGCGGCACCCAGCACCCGCGGCAGCGTCAACGAGGGATCCACCGCATCTGCCTGCGGGTTCATTCTCCCCGGCGCGCGCAGCCACGAGCGCCCGGTAAGCAGCATCGTGCGGCTCGGCAGGCACACCGCGCCAATCATCGAGCCCATGGTATAACAGTTCCGGAACGTCATGCCTTGCTCCACGAGCCGGTCGAGGTTGGGCGTTTTCAGCAGGTCGTTGCCAAGTGCGTGCAAGCCGTCGGCACGGTGGTCATCGGCATGGATGTGGAGAATGTTAGGAGGGCGGGCATCGGCGGCCGGCAGCGTGGCCAGCAGCAGGGTTGCTAGAACGAGGGTCTGCGCGCTGGTCTGTTTCATAGGGTGGAAGAGGAGGAAGAGGAAGAGGATGAAGAAGAGGATGAAGAAGACCGGACTAAAGTCCTGGACTACATTCCCTGCGGCGGGCCCTTGAGCCAGCCAAGCGAGGCGAGGAACTTGTCAGTCTCGCGCAAGGTGAGGGTGAAGTGCGGGTCCTGGTTGAAGAAGCCGTGGCCGGCGTTGGGATAGACGTGGGCGTCGCAGCGCGCCCCCGCCTGTTTCATGCCGGCCTCGAAGTCGCGCAGCACACTGACCGGGATGAGTTTGTCAGAATCGCCAAGAAACACAATGGTGGGTGGCGCATCTTTGGCGATGTTGTGGGCGGGAGAAAATTCCTGATAGCGCGCGCCGACCCGCTCATGCCCCCATTGCTTGGGGCCATTGTTGAAGACCGGGTTGAAGAGCACCAACGCATCCGGCTTGCAGGAAACCGTCAGGTCGTCATTGGGATCATCCTGGCCCTTGACCATGCCGGTGAACGCCGCCAGGTGACCACCGGCGGATCCGCCGGCCGCGGCGATGCGGTGGGGATCGATGCCGAGTTGCGCCGCATGCGCGCGCACATAACGCATGGCCGACTTGGCATCGGCGCAACACACGACGGGCGGGCCTTTGTCGCCGTTAGGGATGGTGCGATACTCAACGCGAATGCCCACCATGCCGCGGGTGGCAAGATATTGGCTTTGTTTGAGGAACTGGGCCGGAGTGCCACCCACCCATCCGCCACCAAAGAAAAACACAATGGCCGGCCGTTGATCCGCGGCTTTCCAGGCCGGCGGCTTCTCGACGAAAAGATGCAACTCGCGTTGCCCCGCCTTTTTATACACCATCGTCTCCTGGCCATGCGCGACCGCTAGCGAGGCGCACAACACGGCTGTTAGTATTTGTTGTGTTTTGTTCATGGGGTTGGCGGCTTGCCGACTTTGCCGCCCTTCTTCACTGCGCCGGCCGTCGGATAGAGCGTGGCGGACTTGGCCACAGTGCCAGCGGGGCGGCGGGCGGTGGGATGATTGCCGCCGATTTCAGCCGCCATCTTCGCGGCGAGCGGCTGGAGTTTGGCGACGATGTCGGGATGTTGGTCCGCGACATTGGTTTTCTCGCCGATGTCCTGGTCGAGGTTGTAGAGGCGGGGTGCCGTGCCGCTGGCGTCGTCTAACACGCCCTTGCCCATGGTTTCATGTTGCGGCGCGAGGGCGAGTTTCCATGACCCCTGGCGCACTGCCTCCAGGTTGTAGGCGCGGAAATAGTAATGTGCCTCGCGCGGCGACGTCGTGGACTTGCCTAACAACAATGGTGATATGTCGCGGCCGTCAATGACCGGCGCGGCTGGCAGTGTGCCACCGGCGACGGCCACCGCGGTGGGCAGCAGGTCGATGGTGCCGGCGACGGCAGCACAGGTGCTGCCGGGGGCGATTTTGCCGGGCCAGCGGGCGAGGGTCGGCACGCGCACGCCGCCTTCCCAGGTGCTGCCTTTGCCACCGCGCAACGGAGCGGCGCTGCCGGCATCGGCACCTTTGATCAACCACGGGCCGTTGTCGCTGGTGAAGATCACCAGCGTGCGCTCGTCGAGTTGCAACTCTCGCAACGTGTCGAGGACGCGGCCGACGCTCCAATCGACCTCCTCGACCCAATCGCCAAAGCGGCCGTTGTTGGATTTGCCGGCGAAGGCGGCACCGGGATGAATCGGCGTGTGCACGGCGGTATGCGCCAGATAGAGCAGAAACGGCCGGTCCTTGGAGGCGCGGATGAAACTGAGCGCCTCAGCGGTGTAGCGTTCCTCAATGCGGTTCTGCGCCTCATCGGTGAGCAACTCTTCCACCTTGTCATCGCGCACCAGCGGCACCACCGATGCGCCGGTTTCCGCTGACTTCTTCTGCATGTCGTTAGAATAGGGAATGCCAAAGTAATGGTCAAACCCCTGCCGCGTCGGCAGGAATTCCGGCTGGTCGCCGACGTGCCACTTGCCGATGCACATGCTGGCATACCCTTGCTCTTTCATGCGTTCCGCGATGGTGTGCTCGGCCGGATTGAGCCCTTCCTTGCCACCCGGACCATACACGCCGGGCACCGACACGCGCGCCCCGTACCAACCTGATAGAAGCTGCGCCCGCGACACAGAACACACCGGCGCCG
This sequence comes from Luteolibacter sp., assembly GCA_044351705.1. GTDB lineage: Bacteria > Verrucomicrobiota > Verrucomicrobiia > Verrucomicrobiales > Akkermansiaceae > Luteolibacter. The sequence goes on from JBILFE010000170.1 coordinate 3,911, forward strand.
CGTAAAAATTCGTCAGCTTCATCCCCTCACGCGCCATGCGATCGAGGTTGGGTGTCTTCTGTTTGGTGGCGCCGAACGGCCCGATGTCGGCATAACCCATGTCGTCCATGAAGATGATGACGACGTTGGGCTTGGCCACCGGGGGTGGCGGGGCAGCGTGCAGCACGGCCGGCAGCAGAACGGATAGAACGAACGAGAAGGCTTTCATGGGGGGGTATAAAGGAAACTCACGCCAGGTCCTTGGGCCGCCAGCCCTCGCGAGCGTCCGGGTTGATGAGTTTGGATGCTTCCGCATTGCCGATGATCGCCAACTCCTTGGCGTTCCACTTGACCGTCTTGCCGGTGCGGATGGCCAGCGTGCCTAGCAGGATCGCCTCGGTGAGCGGGCCGGAATAACTGAAATCCGAGCATGACTTTTTGCCATTCTTGATAGCCTCGACCCAGTCGCGGTGGATGCCTTGGGTCCGAGGAATGGTCTTGGGCACCTGCTTGTCGCCGCTGGCGCGGTAGGCCTGCCATTTTTCCTTTGGATAGAGCACCGGGCTGTCCGGGCGCATGCCGCCGTGGAAGATGCCGCCATTTTCGCCGACCATGATCATGCCGCCCTCGCCGCCGGGAGCGCCGCCATCGAAGCCTGCCGGCGCGGGCGGAACACTGGGCCCCTCATACCATTTCACTTTCACCGGCGGCTTGTTGCCGCGCGCCGGGAAGTTGAAGGTGACGATCGATCCGTTAGGCGTGTGGATCGGATTGACCTCGCCCTTCATTTCCACCTCCACGCTGTCGGGTGCGCCGAGGTCGAGCGCCCAATAGGGAGTGTCAATGGTGTGGCAGCCGATGTCGCCGAGACCGCCGCATCCGAAGTCCCACCACGGGCGCCAGGTCGTCGGATGAAATGCCGGGCTGAAACCGACCTTCTGGTTAGACGGCCCGAGCCACAGGTTCCAGTCCATGCCCTGTGGCGGGGTCTCGGCCTTGGGAAAGGCGGTCATCACATTGCCATTGAACCCCCAGCCCGACTTCGGACGATCGGTCCAAACAATCACTTCCCTGACCTCGCCGATCAACCCGGCCTGATACCACTCCTTGATCAGCAGCGCGCCTTCGGACGCGTGGCCTTGGTTGCCCATCTGGGTGACGAGATTTTTCTTGGCGGCGAGTTCCCGCAGGGTGCGGGCCTCCCACAGCGAGTGCACCAACGGCTTTTCGACAAAGACGTGCTTGCCCAGGTTCATCGCCATGTAGGCGACGGCGAAGTGGGTGTGATCGGGGGTACCGACGCCCACACCGTCGATCTTGTCGCCCATTTCCGCGAGCATCTTGCGGAAGTCCGTATAGAGTTTCGCGCCGGGGAAATTTTGTTTGCCGCGATCCAGGATTTTCTGATCGCAGTCGCAGAGGGCGACGATGTTGTTGCCGCCGGCGCAGGCACCCAAGTCACCCCCACCCTGGTTGCCGAAGCCGACCCAGGCGAGGTTGAGTTTTTCGTTAGCACCGGCGACCGGCTTGGCCAGGATGAGGGGCGCCACCAAAGGCGCGCCAAGCGCGGCGGCGGAGTGCTTGAGGAAGGTGCGTCGTGACGGGGAATTCAGCGGGGATGCTTGCATGGGGGTATCTGGTGTGGGTTGATGGATGATGGATGGAATAGAGCTAACGACGGCCTAGAGTTTTTGGTCCGGCGGAGCGTGATTGGCTGCCGCCGCCTTTGCTTCTCGTTCTTTCACCCTGCGGTCCTCGGAGATCATTTTCATAGCCACCGGACCAAGCCTGGGGTCCTCGCCCGGAACGATGAAAATCAAGGTGCGCACTTCCTGGCGTTGTTCCCATACCGCTGAATAGATCGGACGTTGGGGGTCATCAAACAGGAATATCTGGACTTCCATGTTGCGGTTGTCGCCGCCCGGATTGACCAACACGGGCTCCCATGAGACGGGCAGCGCGGTGAGTTTTTTTTCGTATACGAATGCGAGTTTGCGGCCGCAGGCATTGATGAAGCGGCTGCAACCCCACGGAAAATTCGGGGCATCATCTTCAAGCACGACCAGGCGCAAGCCGGTGGCGGCCTTGGCATCCGGCAATATAACCAGAAGCGCTTGTTTGATTGCCGGCGGCAGCAGGATGCCACAGGTGGCGGGCTTGCCATCCTTGTCGGTTTTGTCGAGGGCCTGAATGGTGACCGGCTTATCCCCCCCAATCACCTGATAGACCTTGGTGCGTTTGGAGGGATGCATGGCCTGAATGGTCACGAACTCCTTGGCACCAGCGATGGCCAGCTTGCGCGCCGCGATTTCATCATCCCATGCCAGGACCCGCAGCGGGATGGCCTGCAGCCCTTGGCACAGCAGCAGGGATGCGAAAGCCATCGCGCACAGGCGACGGCACAGGGGGATGGATTGCAGGGCAGAATTCATACCAGTGGCTTTCAAAGTTCGACCTCGGATGGCATCAGATAGCGGAATGAGATCACCGCGAATCTTCTGCCGTATGTCAGGTTCGTCTTGTTGAGATTTGCAACAGCGGTGTGTGGCGGGTCGCTGGCATCGAAGAACTCCGGGGTTCTCTGCACCACCGCCTCACACCATGCAGTGGCCAGCACCTTGCCTGAGGCATCCTTCGCCTCGCCATAGCCACGGATGGTGAAGGTGTCGGACCGGGCGGTCATCACCGGTGCGATGGATTGCAACACGTCAGCCTGGGTCAGATAGCCGGGAATGCCCACGCCTGTCTTGTTAGGCAGGATATTGGCTTTGCCGTTCTCAGGATATCCGGAGGTATCGAAGGCATCATAAAGTGATGCGCTATTGATACCGGCCTCATCAATGACCGTCTGGAGGGGGCCTTTGAGGCACAGGTCGGAGGTACCGATGCGGCGGTTGACGAATTCACCGAGAGAGAGGAACGGGCCGCGCTGTCTAACTTGCTTGACGAGTCGTCTGGCGAGATCGGTGATTTGCGAGTCGGTTAGGGAACGGAAACCCATCCAATGATCGTTTTCGGCGCCGGCGG
>JBILFE010000081.1:0-9080 GCA_044351705.1 Luteolibacter sp.
ATCCGGATATAACGCGCGACGAACATGCGCAGTTTCTGGCACCGAGCCGGGAGGCGTTGATGCAGCTGCCGCGCGAGTCGCGCGACGCATACGACCGGAAGTATGCGGCCATGAGCCTCACTCTCGAGGAACTCCAGCGCTACGACGTCGGCCGGCTGAATTCGGCAAGCGCCTACTCACGATTCTTCCCGGAGCAGGTTCCGGTGGATGGAACCCGGATGCCCACCATGCGCGACGTTGTGCGCTTCGCGGAGCATGAAACGCGGACGCGGATCAGCTACCAAATCGAAATGAAAACCGACCCCGCGCACCCTGCTTACAGTCCGCCTCCCGAGGCTTTCGCGGCGGCCGTCTACAAGGTGCTCAGGGAGGAGGGGATAATCGATCGTGTCGAGGTCCATGCATTCGATTTCAGATGTCTCTATGAACTCCAGAAGTTCGACCGGCGCATTAGGACCGCCTATCTCACCTCCCGCGACAACGAAAAGGAGGGCGAGGAAAGTTTCCTCAGTCCAGATCCGAAGGTCGCCGGGCTGTGGACAGGGGGGAAGCTTTTACAGGATTATGGTGGCTCCATTCCCGCGATGGTCAAGGCCCTGGGCGGGATCGCATGGGATCCGGAGGACGCCGAACTCACCAAGGAAGCGCTGGACGAGGCTCACCGTCTGGGGCTCAAGGTCGTTGTATGGAGTTGGCCAGAAAAGCTGGGCACGGCATTCGATGCGGAGTTGGTCGCAAAAATGATCGCTTGGGGGGTGGACGGCATCATTACGGACGATCCAGGCCGGCTCATTTCCATGCTCGCCGCCCGCGGGTTGCCCGTGCCTGGCCGCTACTAAACCAGGATGTGCTTGGGGTCGTGCGCGGCATCCGCCAGTGTGTGCCACCCCAGCAATTCAACGAAGAGCTTCGGCCATGTTTCTGAAATATCCCCCAAACAAAATTTCTCGACCCTGCGAACCTGCCGGGTATTCTCAGCGGCAATGCATGGCACCGCGCCCGCAGCACCGCAATTGAGTATGAAAGGCATGTCCATAAAGAGAAATTCAGCCCGCCAGCTAATTCCACTAATTGTGGTGATGTTAGTTTACGTCGCCAGCGTGACAGCCCAGGTGATCATACCGTCTGGCAAGACCATCGGCAAGGACAAGCAAGGTAATTCCATCTACCAAGTCCATGCGAATGGCATTGATATCGGCTACAAGCTGATTGGCAAGGGCGAGCCACTCGTCATGATCATGGGGTTGGGCGGAACAATGGAACGCTGGCCCCGGGAAGTGACGGATGCTCTATCAACAAAATACCAGATGATCATACCGGACAACCGGGGCATGGGCTACAGCACAGTCAACGACACCACATTCACCACCAAATTGCTCGCCGATGACATTATCGCCCTTCTTGACGCGCTTGGAGTAAGGAAGGCAAACGTGCTTGGATATTCCCTTGGGAGCACGATCACGCAGGAACTGCTATTGGGTTATTCGCAGCGATTCAACAAGGCAGTCATCTACGCGCCATCGACAGACGGAAGCAAGGTTGCCAAAGTCTTAGATGGCAAAAAGCCGGATGATCCGGTCATCCTGAGATATATTGAGGCCACATCTCATTGGAAAACCCCAATGGACAAGCTGCCCGGCATAACCAACCAGGTGATGATCATTATTGGCACCTCGGACACCACGGTGGGAGTCGATAGCTCAAAGGCGATGGCTTCTGCCATCCCAGGAGCATGGCTGGTCCAATTCAAAAATGCGACGCACCCCCTGATGCTTGAAACGCCCATCGAATTCGCAAGGATCGTCCTGGCATTCCTCGATATCAACGAGACCGTAGATGTGAAAAAATAGCGTGTTGCGCATCCAGTACCGCCAGTTGTGTATGAGATCTGCTGAGGCGGGCTGCAATCAATGAATCAACCTGCGATCACCTATCAGACCAAGGAAGGCATTACCGAAGTGGAACGCATTCTCAAAAAACGCCTGTCCAAATCAAAACGATGAGTGCCGCCGAGGGTCAGCAGCGGCGAAGGCGTCCCCGCTTGGGCTGGTCGGTTACGGTTACGATCATGATCTATCTGCTCATGGCCTACCTCGTCATGCCGCGACTCGATCACTGGAACGCCCGTCGGCATCCGGATCTAGCGGCTGGCGAGCACCTCACGCAGACCGGCAGCGGCATTCCCGGCGACCCACTCAACATCGCTGTGGTCGGCAGCGAGGAGGATGTCGTTCGCGCCCTGCATGCGGCGGGTTGGGATCCGGCCAATCCGCTGAGTTTCAAAAGCAGTGTGCGCATTGCAGTGGATACCATCTTCAAGATGCCCGATCCCAACGCCCCGGTGAGCAGTCTCTATCTTTATGGCCGCAAGGAAGACCTCGCTTTTGAAAAAGCCGTCGGCCACAGTCCACGCGAACGTCACCATGTCAGGTTCTGGCGCTCCGATCAAACCGACGACGGCCGGCCGGTGTGGATGGGCGCGGCGACTCACGACATCGGCGTGGAACTCAGCCGTACCACAGCGCAAATCACTCATCGCATTGATGCCGACGTCGATGCGGAACGCGATCTGCTGCTTGCCGAGTTGACGCAAGCCAACGCTCTTCACTCCACGCACTGGATCGAAGGCTTTCACAAGGTCATGCAAGGCCGCAACGGCGGTGGCGACCCGTGGCACACCGACGGCCGACTGCCCGTCGCAACTCTGTTTCGTTAGAGGAGGAAACGATGCCGTTGGCGGCAGCGATGGGTTGACTCCGGGCGGGGGATCTGCAAACTCTGGCCATGTTCAGGCGTTGGTGGTGGGTTTTTCTGGTGGTGGCCGGTATTGGAGCGGCCAGCGGAGTCATTGAGGCCGGTATCGTCATCTATATCAATTCATTATCAGTGTTCTCAGTGGTAATCAGTTCCTCAGTGGTTTCTTTGCCGCGATTTACCCCAATATCAGGGAATTGAACTTGCTCGACCCCGTGGCCATTGTGAGGTCGAATGCTGAGTTCTGACGTTAGAGCGGAAATGCCACGGCACGGACTGAAGTCCGGGACTACGTTAGAGCGGCGCCGGGCAGGGGTCACTTGGCATGATGCAAGGCATCGCTGATAGCGGGGAAGATTTGTTTTTTGCGACTGACCACCCCGGGTGCGTCGAACAAGGCGTCATCGAGGCGCACAAAGGGCATTTTGGATAGTATAACTTCCTGTCCGATGGCGAGGATCATGCTGTGATGTCCCACGATGTCGGTAACGGCGAGCACCGCCAGATCGTAGTGTTGCTCGGCAATGAGGATGCGCAGCGCGGCTTCGAGTTCGTGGCGCCGCGCCGCAAACCCGTGCAAGCCCAGTTCCTCGACTTGGGAAATGCTCACCAAAAACCCTCCCTCCGTGAACTCCTTGCGGTCCGCATTGAGAATTTCCTCAGGTGCCCCGGTGACAATCAACGATCCCACTCCGAAGAATTCGCCGCCAAATTGTTGCGGGTCGATCCCCGCCGGGGCGGCCAACCACGCCAGCATTTCGCGGTCAAGCGGGGTGGTGGTCGGGGACGACAGGCGGAGCGTGTCGGAGATGATCCCGGCGCACAGGCACATGGCCACACCGGCCTCGGGTGCCACTTGGCGATACAAGAACTTGCGGGCCACCAGAGTGGAAGTGGAACCGACCGGTTCGTTGAGATAGCGGATGGGTTCGCGCGAAACGAGATCGCCGGCCAGGCGGTGGTGATCGATGACTTCGGTGATTTCAGCCTCCTCGATGCCGGTGACGGCTTGGGCGTATTCGTTGTGATCGACCAGGGCCAGGCGCACCCGCGGTGGATCGACCAGATCGGATTTGGTCAACACCCCGAGCACCGTGCCGGTGGCGGTATCGATGACCGGAAACAACGTTTGTTCGACGGGCGCGAGGCGTTTGCGCAAGCGCGAGACGGGCTCCGCCGCAGGCAGGGTGAGGAAAGTGGTCCGCATCACGTGGCGGACCGTGCGCGAGCAGCGGATCAAGGTGGAGGCACTGGCGGTGTCCTGATGGCAAAGCAGGAGGATCACCCCCTTGCGGATGGCCAATTCGCAGATGGCTTGCGACACCGGATTGTCCCCGGTGACAAGCAGGGCCCGCGCCCCGTGGTCGATGGCATAACGCTGCACAATGGGACGGTCCCCGCAAATGACGAGAAATTGTCCGACATTGCCCTCCCGGGTCGCCTGCTTGAGGCGCTGCTGCACCGCATTTTGGGAGGACGCGCCGACAAGTAAAATCAAGTCCTCCTCATCGTCGGCGGGCGGCAGCACCGCGCCGCGGATGTCTGCCTTGAGGGTGTCCGCCAGTTTGGATAGGGAAACATGCACCGTGCGCACGCTGATACCCTCGGTTTGGGCGGGCAGCAACAGGCCTAACAAATCGATGTAATTGAGAATGCCGCAAACCACGCCTTGGTCGTCAACCACCGGCATGCTGCGCACACTCGCCGCGAGCATGCGCTGATGGGCGGTTAGAAACGTGTCGGCTTGATGGACTTGGACGATTTGGCGGTGGCAGATCATGCCTGCGGTGGTGCGCACATCGGTGATCAAGGGCGGCTCGGCCATGCCGGCGCGATCCAGCACCCAGGCCGTGCGCTGGGAGACCTCCCCGCAGCGTGCGGCGATGGCATGCGGTTCTTCACCGGTGGCCCGCAGCAAGGCGGCATGGCCGATTGCCGAGCAGATCGCGTCGGTATCGGGGTTTTTGTGGCCGATGACGTAGAATGGGGACATGGGGGAAAGACGCAAGACTTGAAGACGCAAGACACAAGACTGGAAAGACGACAGACGAGAGAAAGGAGAGACCGGAGGATGTTAGGCTTATTCCGAGCCGCCACGGCGCTGCATTTCTTATCTTGCGTCTTGTGTCTTCACGTCTTGAATCTTGTTGTCACATTTTATCAGGAACGTTGATGCCGAGGAGATGGAGGCCTTGTTGGAGGGTTCTGGATGTTAGCTCGCAGAGTGCCAAGCGGCTGGAGCGGATGGGTTCGGCGGCCTTGAGCACCGGGCAGGCTTCATAGAACGAGTGGAAGGCCCGCGCCAATTCCAACAAATAGTTGGCCAGCAGGTTGGGACGGAAATCCTCGAGAATGGTCGGCACCACTTCGCCAAAGCGGACCAGCAATCGGGCCAGATGGATTTCCTCGGTTTCACCAAGCACCAACTGGCACGCCGTGGCATCGAACGGGCCGTCGAGCTTGCGGAAGATCGAGCAAATTCTAACATAGCTGTTTTGCAGATAGGGCGCGGTGTCGCCGTGCAGGGCGAGCATGCGGTCCCATGAGAACACATAATCCGTCAGCCGGTTTTGCGAGAGTTCGGCGAATTTGACCGCGCCGATGCCCACGGTTTCGGCGATGCTGGCGGCTTCCTCGGCCGGCAGCCCCGGGTTTTTCTCGGCGATGACGGCGGCGGCGCGTTCGACCGCTTCTTCTAACACGTCAGTCAACTGCACGTTGTCGCCGGAGCGGGTTTTCATCAACTTGCGGTCGTCGCCGAGGATGGAACCGAAGGCGATGTGGCGCAGATCGCCGGATTTGCCCCAGCGTGAGGCGGCGGCGAAGAGTTGGCGGAAATGCAATTGTTGGGGCACGCCCACGACATACCAGACGTGATCGGCATGCCATTCATCGCTGCGGTACTGGATGGTGGCCAGATCGGTGGTGGCGTAGAGAAAGCCGCCGTCCGCCTTGCGGATGATGGCGGGATTGTCGGTCCAGCCGTCTTCCTTGTGAACCAGGAACGGATCGTCGGCCTGGGGGATGCTGCCGTCAGAGAAGATGCACACCGCGCCATTGCTGACGCGGGCAATGCCGCGCTCGAGAAACTCATCGACCAGGCCGGCGAGGCGGTCATTATAAAAGCTTTCGCCGAGCCAGTGGTCGAAGGTCACATCGAGGCGCGCATAGATTTTTTGCAGGCCGCGTTTGGACACTTCGATGCAGTGCTGCCAGATGGCGAGGTTTTCCGCGTCGCCGGCCTGGAGCTTGACCAACTCGGCCTTGCAGGTTTCGAGCACGGCGGGATCGGTCTTGGCGGCACCATTGATCTCGCGGTAAATGCGGACGAGTTCCGCAATCGGGTCGGCCTCTAACGCCTTGGGATCCAGCAAGGTTTTCCAGCCCTGTAAAATCATGCCGAACTGGGTGCCCCAATCGCCGATGTGGTTGTCGGCAATCACCTTGAAGCCGAGAAACCGGGCAATCCGCGCCAGCGAATCGCCGATGATCGTCGAGCGGATGTGGCCGACATGCATCGGCTTGGCCACGTTGGGCGCGGAAAAATCCACCACCACGGTGCGACCGGCGCCGCTGGCCGGTACCCCGAGGCGGTCATCACGGATCAAGGCGGCCACCCGCGCCGCATAGGCCGTGGCCAAAATCCGGAAATTAAGAAACCCGGGACCGGCGATTTCAGCGGTCGCCAAATCAGTCAGGTCGAGCTTGGCGATGATGTCCTGCGCGAGCGAGCGCGGGTTCATCTTGCGCTGCTTGGCCAGCATCATCGCGGCGTTGGATTGATAGTCACCGAAGCGCAGGTCCGCGGCGGGAGTGACTGCGGCTTGAACAGGCTCACCTAAAACGGTGGTAAGGGCATCGGCAAGGCGGACTTCAAGGTCCTGCAGTAAGGTCATGTGAAAAAAATCAGGGGTGGGGGGTCCGGACTCAGTTGCCGGGGGCTGCGGAGCGCGGTTGTTTGGATTCGAAAATGGCGAGGATGTCGGAGTGGGTTTGCGCGGCGGCAAGCCGGCGATGCACTTCGGAGTTGGCGAACATTTTGGCAATCGCCGACAAGGTGCGCAGATGCAGAAGGTAATCTTTGTGCGGCACGATGAACAGAATAATAAAGTGCACGCCAGCCCGGTCGAGAGCCTCAAAATCAATCCCCGTCTTGGAACGTCCGAAGACCGCCACCACTTCATCGACATGCTCGGAAAACGCATGCGGTATTGCCACTCCGCAACCAATCCCGGTGCTCACCAACTCTTCGCGGGTCTTGAGCGCCGCAAGGATCTCGTCACGCAGCGTGACGGGGAATTTTCCGCTGGCGATCAGGCCGTCTATCAATTCTACAATCGCCTCCCAACGCTCCACGGCCTTCAGGTCGAGGAGAATCTGGCTGGGACTGAACAATTCGGCCAACTTCATTGTGACTGCGATAATGGAATTTGCGGATGCAGAACCCGGAGGCGGGAATTAACCACTCTTTCCGGTCTTGGCAAGTGCCAAGAAGCGGCCAAGAGGCGGCAAGTCAAGGGGTTGCGACGCTCGCATTGCCATTTTCACCATCCCACCAAGCGAATCACGACCCGCCTGTGCCCACGCCCGCCGGCTCTTCTTCCAGCGGCTTTCACCCCCAGGGCAATTGCCTGGGGGCGTGAAGCGGGATGGCCTGACGCCGTGCTACGGACCCGCCGGGGTTTTCGCTGTGACCGCTGCGGAGTATGGCGCGGCACCGGCTTCCGCGATGGCATGCAGGACGTAAATATATTGGGTGCCCTCGACGCAAGTGGTATCGATGAATTCGAAGCTGGTCTGTGCCGGCGCGGCCGGCACGACCCCGAGCGTGGTAAAATACTCACCGTCGAGCGAGCGTCTAACCCGGTACTCACGGGCGGGCAGCGCGCCGGGCTCCCACTCCAGCGGGATCACGGTGGGTTGGACGGCGGCAAGACGCACACGGAAGTTCACGGGCAGCCAAGCCGGGTCGGCAGCGAGGAAACGGAGGCGAGTGAAGTTGCGGCTCAACCCGGTGCAGTCACTGTCGTAAAAGACGGGTCCACCGCTGCCCACCGGATCCACCGCAGCGATCCATTGGCTGAGGTCACCCGCCGGATTGAGCTCGATAACGACGACGGTTTCATCGCGCGCGTCGCGGCGTGGATAGATCACCGACAAAAGATCCGCCGACTTCTGATAGGACATCTGGAAGGAGATCCAGGAAAAGGCATCCAGCAAGGTGGCATCGAAGCCCAGGGCATACTCGGCGATGGCGCTGAGGTCGTCGCCGTCGGCGTTATCCCAATCGCCGGTGATTGCGTTAGCTGTCTTCCACTGCGCATAACTGGTGGCGGTGGTGGCTGCGGCCACGTTGGTGTAGGCAGTCAGCGTGTCGGGAAGCGCGGCGATGGCGGCCACGCGGTAGGTGGAGCTTGTGCCGGGAGCGAGGCCGGAATGGATGAAAACCGGCGCGTCGCTGGGGACGGTTGCCCCGATGATGGTCCACGTGAGGTCAGGTTGCTGTTGTTCGATGCGATAGCCGAAGTCGTTGGTTGCCAGATCCCACCATGTTAGGAGGATCTGGTTCCGCCCGAGCGGGGTGGCTTCCAACCCCGCCGGGGCGAGGACGGTCTGCACGCTGACCGTGGCGTCGGGCTCGGTGATCTGGCTGAGTGTGACGCCGGGATCGAGCAGAATCTGGGCCACGTTCTGCACATGGAAAATGATGGGACCGCCGGAGCACTGGATGGCATTGATTCCCGCCGGGATTCCCGTCAGGTTGATGGGCCCGGCGCCACGGATTTCCACGCCTGTGGCGCCGGAGATCCGGGCGGGCGGAGAGCCCGCGAGATCGAGGGGTGCGGAGCCGAACCCGATCACGCAAGTCCCGGCATCGATGCTGTCCACGTCCAGCAGATAGTCCGGCAGATAGATCGCCGCGGCGTACAGTCGGGCTTCGCCCCTGCCACCGACCGCGCCATTATCTTCGGGGTCCTCGGCCGTTCCGCCCTCCCCGCCGTTGCCGGTCCCAACCTGGCCGGCACCGCGGACTTCACCGGCCGGGCTGTCCTTGCTGGATCCCCCCGCGGCAACGCCGCCGGAGGCACCGCCGGCACCACCATGTTTGCCGCTCCCCACGGCGTGACCACCGTTACCGCCATTGCCCGACTTCACCCGGATGTTGTTTCCGCCCCCGCTAGTCACCAGTCCCCCGCCGACGGTCACGGTTCCGGAGTTTCCGCCTTTGCCACCACCCCCCACTTCGGTGGATGTGCCACTGCCGCCGATGCCACCGTTACCGGAAACAATGTCGCCAGCGTTGCTCACCCCGGATTTGCCACGGA
>JBILFE010000396.1:0-4365 GCA_044351705.1 Luteolibacter sp.
TCGTCCCAACCCTCGCCGTCGCGCCGGCCAGCCTTGGCACCGCCCGGATTGATCCAATCCTGTGCCTGCGAATAGTAGAGGCCGAATTTAAGTCCCTGAGCCCGGGCGGCATCAGCCAGCGGGCGAATGAGGTCTTTTTTGTAGGGCGTGGCATCGACCACATTCCACTTGCTCGCGGCGGTCGGGAACAAGGCGAAGCCATCATGATGCTTGGAGGTGATGACCATGTAGCGCATGCCGGCCGCTTTGGCCACCGCGACCCAGGCGGCCGGATCATATTTTGTGGGGTTGAATTGCTGGGCAAACCCCTTGTAAGCGCTTACTGGAATGTTTGCATTGAGCATGATCCACTCACCGATGTCGCCGATTTTCTTGTCGTCGTAGGTTCCGGCCGGGACGGCATAAACGCCCCAATGAATGAACATGCCAAACTTCGCCTCGCGCCACCAACTCATGCGCGTATCCCGCTGCGCCGGCGTTTCGCTTGCGTAAGGATCTCCTTCCAAAGCCTGCGCCGCTGGCAGCAAGGCTGTCAACGCCAGCAACACGCCGGGAAGAAATTTGTTAATCATGGCAAGCCATACGCTGGCACCACCCCTCGTTTTTCAATCGGGGCCATTTTTTACATTGTCACTCCATCGACCGTCCTGAATTTTTTAAAAAAATCCCATCATCATATCCGGATGAGATGATTTGATTCTTGCATAAAAGCCGATGACGGCTATGAATAGCGCATGTCACAGGCTGAATCCACTGCCGACCTGCAACGCACCCTTGGGGAGCGGATCATGGTATTAGACGGGGCGATGGGAACCACGATTCGCGCCTACGGTGTGAGCGAAAGCGAGGCGAGAGGGGCGCGATTTGCCGACACCGGCAAGGATTTACTCAACAATGGAGACATCCTCTCGCTGACCCGGCCCGAAGTGATCGGAGACATCCACAAGCGATTTTTCGAAGCCGGCGCGGACATTTGCACCACCAACACGTTTTCCGCCACCAGCATTGCCCAAAGTGAGTTTTTTGTCGAGGATCCGCGCGCGCTAGGCGGCCGCAAAGACCCGGAGTTTTACCAAAAAATTCTAGCGAGCGATCAGCTCAATGATCTGGCGTGGGAGATGAATGTCGCGTCCTGCCGGCTGTGCCGCCAATGGGCGGATGCCATCGGCAGCGACAGCGGGCACCGGCGCTACGTGGCAGGCGCGATCGGTCCGCTCACGGTATCCTTGAGCAACTCGCCGGACGCCGACGCGCCGGGATTCCGGGTGGTGACATTTGACCAGGTGCTGGCCGCCTACAAACATCAGGTCCGGGCGCTGCTTGAGGGCGGCTGCGACCTTCTCATCATCGAGACTATCTTTGATTCGCTCAATGCCAAAGCGGCAACCGTGGCAGTACAGGAGGTCTTTGACGAAGTCCGGATGCGCCTTCCACTCATCCTCTCCGCAGCCGTCGGGCGCGGCGGGGAAACCATGATCTCAGCCCAAAAGATGGAGGCGTTTTGGAATGCCTTCGCCCATCTCAAACCCATGGCAATTGGCCTGAACTGCTCGCTCGGGCCGGATTTGATGCGCCCGCATTTGGAAGAACTCGCCGCCTGCTCGAGCACTAGCATTTGCTGTTACCCGAATGCCGGGCTGCCCAACCCGCTGGCCGCCACCGGATTTGACCTTGGCCCACAACAGATGCATGACTTCATGGCGGACTTTGCCCGGGCCGGCCTGCTCAATCTCGCTGGCGGTTGCTGTGGCAATACCCCCGCACACATCGCCGCCATCGCCGCCGCAGTGGCCAACGTCGCCCCACGCGAGGTGCCGGTGGTGGGATGAAGCGAAAGATCTTAGTATGGTTCACCGCAAAGCCGCAAAGGTCGCAAAGGGGCGCAAAGAAAGATACATAAAAAAATGAAGGATTACCTCAACCACCTCGGACTTCTAATCAATTTTCACACCATACGTCTTGCCGACGGCATCAAGCGCCTTGTGCACAACTTCCCAGCCTAACCTTTGCGGCCCTTTGCGAACTTAGCGGCTTTGCGGTCAAACCAATTCATTGCTCATGCCCACCATCCCCCACGCCCTGCGGCTTTCCGGCACCGAAGCCTACAACCACACTTCTGACAAGGGCTTCCTGATGATTGGCGAGCGCACCAACGTCGCCGGCTCACCGCAATTCGCCAAATTCGTCCGCGCCGGCAATCTCGAGGCCGCCGTGGAAGTGGCGCGCCAACAGGTTGCCAACGGTGCCAACGTCATCGATATCTGCTTTGATGACGGCCTGATCGATGGCAAGGCCATGATGAGCCGCTTCCTGCATCTGTTGCAGGGCGAGCCGGATGTGGCGCGGGTCCCGATCATGGTCGATTCCTCGAAATGGGAAATCATCGAGGCCGGCCTCAAGTGCTTGCAAGGCAAAGGCATCGTCAATTCCATCTCGCTCAAGGAAGGTGAGGCCAGCTTCATCAACCAGGCACGCCACATCATGCGTTACGGCGCGGCGGTGGTGGTCATGGCCTTCGATGAAAATGGCCAGGCCGCGTCCTACGAAGGAAAAATCCGCATCTGCGAACGCGCCTACCGCCTGCTCGTCGATGATGTCGGCTTCAACCCGGATGACATCATTTTCGACCCCAACATCCTAACAATCGCCACCGGGATTGAGGAGCACAACAACTACGCAGTGGATTTCATCAACGCCACGCGCTGGATCAAGCAACACCTGCCCGGCGCCAAAGTATCCGGCGGTGTTTCCAACATATCCTTCGCATTCCGCGGCAACAATGCGGTGCGCGAGGCCATGCACTCGGCCTTTCTCTATCATGCCACACGCGCCGGCATGGACATGGGTATTGTCAACGCCGGCATGTTGGATGTCTATGATGAGATCCCCAAGGAACTTCTCGAATGCGTCGAGGACGTGCTGCTCAACCGTCGCCCTGATGCCACCGAACGCCTGCTCGATCTCGCCGAGCGCTTCAAGGGCGTGGGCGGTAAAAAGGCCGAGGAAGACTTGACGTGGCGCGCGGACGCAGTGGAAAAGCGGCTCGAACACGCGCTGCTCAAGGGCATCGACCGCTTCATCAATGAAGACACCGAGGAGGCGCGACTGAAATACGGACGTCCCATCAAGGTGATAGAGGGGCCGCTGATGGATGGCATGGGCGTGGTCGGCGACCTCTTTGGTGCCGGCAAGATGTTCCTGCCGCAAGTGGTCAAATCCGCCCGCGTGATGAAAAAGGCGGTGGCATGGCTGACCCCGTTCATGGAAGCGGAAAAAGCCGGGTTTCTCGCCGCGGACATTGCCGCCATCCGGCAGCAAGACCCGTTACTCAGCGCGGAGCAAGCGTTGCAACTCGCCGTGCGCGGACGCTCCGCCGGGCGCTTCCTGATTGCCACAGTCAAGGGCGACGTCCATGACATCGGCAAAAACATTGTCGGCGTCGTGCTCTCCTGCAATGGCTATGAAGTCACCGACATGGGCGTCATGGTGGCCTGCGACAAACTCCTCGACAAGGCCCGCGAGATCCACGCCGATGTGATCGGACTTTCCGGTCTCATCACGCCATCGCTCGATGAAATGGTTCACGTCGCCAAGGAAATGGAACGCGCGGGACTTACCGTGCCCCTGCTCATTGGCGGTGCCACCACCTCCGCCGCCCATACCGCAGTCAAAATCGCCCACCATTATTCCGGTCCGGTGGTGCATGTGCTGGATGCCTCGCGCTCCGTACCGGTCACCACCACACTGCTGTCCAAAGAGCAACGCGATGCCTTCGTCGCCGCCAATCTGACAAAACAACAACAGCTCCGCGACGCCTTCCTCGGCGGCCCTAAAAAAGCCACGCTGACCCTCGCCGAAGCCCGCGCCGCAAAGCCGGACTTCGATTGGACCACCTATACCCCGCCTGTGCCCGCGTTCCTCGGGACACGGGTCTGCGGGCAGCATGCCCGCGCCACAGAAGAAGGAGGTCCGGGCATGTTGCCCGGAATCGATCTCCGCAGCTTGGTTGATTACATTGACTGGACGCCATTCTTCCACACCTGGGAACTGCGTGGGGTTTGGGACGCGCAACGCGGGGTGCTCAAAACCCAAAACGCCGCAGCCGCCGCGGAAGCGAGCAAGCTCCATCAAGACGCGCTGCTCTGGATAGATCGCATCATCGCCGAAAACCGCTTTGAGGCCCGCGGCGTGTATGGGTTTTTCCCTGCCAACTCAGATGGCGATGATATCATTATTTGGAGCGATGAATCGCGCACCATGGAACGCGCCCGCCTGCACACCTTGCGCCAGCAAATCCAAAAGGATTCCGGCAAGCCTAACGTCGCGCTGGCAGACTGGGTGGCGCCCGTGGCGGCGGTTTCCAAC
>JBILFE010000358.1:0-4667 GCA_044351705.1 Luteolibacter sp.
GCCCATTCCTCATTCCATCCACACTACCCGAAACAAACCGCCACCACGGACTACCTCGGCGGCTTCGTCGTGGGTATCCATGGCGCTGATGAATTGGCCGACGAGTTGGACAAGGCCCACGACCCATACGGCTCAATCATGGTTAAAGCCCTCGCTGATCGCTTTGCCGAAGCCTTTGCCGAGTGCCTCCACCATCGCGCCCGCATCGACTGGGGCTACGAGTCGCACCGCCAACTCAGCCATGAGCAGCTCATCCACGAAACCTACCGCGGAATCCGTCCCGCGCCCGGCTATCCGGCACAGCCCGATCACACCGAAAAACGCGTCCTATTCGAGCTGCTGGATGCCTCAGCGGCCACCGCAGTCGATCTAACTGAGAGTTATGCGATGCATCCGGGGGCGGCGGTGTGCGGCCTGTATTTTTCCCATCCGGACAGCCATTACTTCGCCATTTCCGAGCTACAGCCCGACCAGCTTGCAGACTACGCCAAGCGCAAAAACCTACTTCTAGCAGAGGCCGAGAAGTGGCTCGCCCCTTGGCTCGGATACCTGCCGTAGGCTCATCGGGTCATTGGTGCCATAGGCCCATCGCGTCATTGCGAACCCCACACACAGCCGCCCAGTTCTGCGCCGGACGGCCGATGTTTTACCGACTGAAGCGGCGAGTTAGAATTTGAAACGGGCACCCAGCTCGAAGAGCCAGTCGTCACCCACCTCTGTTTTATAGCCATCAATTTTGATGTCGTCCAGATAGATCCAGCGCGCACCGCCGTACATTTCAAATGCCGGAGTGAAACTGTAACTCAATCCGCTAAACACCTGTGCGCTGAAAACCTCGTCGTTCTCGGAGGCGCTATAGCCACCAAATGGTGTCCAGGCATCGGCGTCGATATCGACAAAGGCGACACCCAGACCGCCACCTATATAGAAGCTGAGTTTGTCCACGATAGCGTGTTCGAATTTGACGTTAAGGGTGACCGGGACGATTTCGGTTTCGACGTCCACGGACAGCGGCCCGGAGCCAAGGTTAAAGCCAAAGGGGCGGTCCGGCCTGCTGAAAAAGCCGTCGTCCCGATAACCATCATCGACTTCGGTATAGGCACCCTCCGCGAAAATGGAGATCTTCCACCCGCCGGGACACCAGGGGGTAGTGACCCCAATGTGACCGGTATACATGACTTCCTCGGTTTCCACCAAGTAGCCGACAGATCCACCGACAAACCAAGACCATAAGCATGGCTCGGGAGATGTGGTCATTTGCACTTGCGGCGCAGGGCTGCCGGCAAAAGCCGGTAGCGCGAGCGCCATGAACGGTATAATCAATTTAATTTTCATAGCTGGTCACTCTAAGCCTGAACTGAATCTTGTCAAAAAATATCTTATGGCAGCCGGCGATCTACCGGCGAGACGGCGCGCGGCGCGGGTTCAAAGCCCCTGCCAGCGGAGTTTTTGGCGCAGTGCCTGGTAAAACGAACGGTCCTCCAGCAGCAGCAAATGCAGGGAATGGGCGGCCTTTTTGACGACAATGCGGTCACCCGGCTCGATCCGCGTGGTGTCACGCCCATCCACGGTGAACAGCATCGGCCCGCTATCCAAGGCCTCCGGTGATATTTCCACCACCGAGTCATCCGACAATACCAAGGACCGCTGGCTCAAACTGTGCGGGCAAATCGGCGTGATCACAAACACCGCCGCCGACGGCGCAATGAGCGGCCCTCCGGCCGATAACGAGTAGGCGGTCGAGCCGGTGGGGGTGGCCACGATCAACCCATCCGCACGATAGTGATTAAGCAACTCGCCATTGACTGCGGCACTCACCGAAACCAAACGCCCGGTTTCGCCACGCGCCAGCGTGACTTCATTGAGCGCGATAAAGGAAGAGTGCGCCTGACCCGCGCGCAAAATCGTCACGGCCAGCAGTGAACGCACGCTGGTCGTGAAGCGGCCCGCAGTGAGCGCCGCCGCAAAGGCATCGAGCTCGGCATCGGTACAGCTTGTTAGAAACCCCAATCTGCCAATGTTGATGCCGGCCACCGGCTTATCGAAATCGCCGAGTCGGCAGAGCACATCGAGCATCGTGCCATCGCCGCCGAGCACGGCGGCCACATCGACGTGGCGAGAGAACTCGGCCGCTGGGATCCCGCCGGTTTCGCCGAGCATGGCGGCCGCTTGCAGATCCAAGACCCAGCGGCAGGCATGCGCATCAAGAGCGGCTCGCAGGGCAAGCAATGCTTGCAGCGCACCGGCCTTTTGCGGGTTGGCGAGGATTCCGACAGTTAGCATCCGGCGAGTCTATAGCGTGGCATGCCCGGTTTGGCAAGCCCGAACATCGAACATCGAGCATTCAGCACTCAGCAAGAAATCCCTCTGTTCTTTGCGCTCTTTGCGTTCTTTGCGGTTACTCCTCTTGTCGGCTACAACGCGGCTCACTCCTCGACGTCGCGCTCCTGCTTCTTGTGTTCCGCGACGATTTTCGCTTCCAATTCGTGCGGCACCTCCTCGTAATGATCGAATTGCTCGCGGTGGCGACCGCGGCCAGCGGACAAGGCCCGCAATTGACTCGAATACTTGTAGAGCTCGGCCTGCGGCACTTGGGTGACCACCACCTCGAAGCGTCCCTCCGTCTCCATGCCCATGACCCGGCCACGCCGCCCGGATAGATCGGCCATGACCGATCCCACCGCGTCGGATGGCACCTTGATGCGCAGCAGCATGATCGGCTCTAGCAAGCGAGGCGTGGCCCCCAGGAACGCTTCATTGAATGCCGCCTTGCCGGCGATTTGGAAGGCGATATCCTTGGAATCCACCGGGTGTTGCTTGCCATCATAGAAATCCACTTTCACATCGGTGACGGGGAACCCGGCGTATGGGCCGTGGGTGCAGGCGGTCTGCACGCCTTTCTCCACGGATGCGACAAACACGCGGTCCACATTGCTGCCAACCAGCGAGTTGGTGAACACCACGCCGCTATCCATCGGCAGGCTTTCCACACGCATCCACACCTCGGCGAACTGCCCGGCACCACCGGTTTGTTTCTTGTGCCGGTATTTGGAATCGCCCTGGCGCTTGATGGTTTCCCGATACGACACCCGCGGTTCCACCAGTTCCACCTCCACATTGAAGCGGCGTTTGAGTTCCTCCGCCACGATTTGGAGTTGCAGCTCACCCTGGCCCGAAACAATCGTCTGACCTAACGATGGATCAAAATGGAATTCAAACGTCGGATCCTCCTCGCGCAGCACCGACAAGCCCTCACCGAGCTTGTTCAAGTCCGCCCTGGATTTGGCCACCAAGGCGCCGCGCGTGTTGGACGTCGGGAAGGCCACGGTCGGCAACACCACCCGCCGCGACGGCGCGCACAAGCTGTGACCGGTCAGGGTGGAACGCAGTTTGACCACGGCCCCAATATCGCCGGCATGCAAGGCCCCCACCGGCTCGCGGTGCGAGCCATTGACGCGGTACAACTGGCCGATGCGCTCACTCTCACCCCGGCTGGCATTGTACAACTCGGTGCCGGTGGTCACATCCCCGCTATAGACGCGGAAGTACGACAGGGTCCCGACGTGGGGTTCGTGCATGGTCTTGAACACGTAGGCCACCGTCACCCCATCATCCAACGACACGGTCACCTCGACCCCCTCGGCAGTGGCGGCCTTGACTGTGGCACGGTCAACCGGCGAAGAACCGTATTGAGCAATAAAATCCAACAAACGTGAAACCCCGACATTTTTCGCACCGGAGGTGGCGAAAACCGGCACGATCAAGCCCTTTTGCACCGCATCATGCACATGCGCCCGCAGTTCCTGTTCGCTCAGGGTGCCCTCCTCGAAAAACTTTTCCAACAAAGCGTCCTCGGACTCGGCGACCATGTCGATCAATTGCCGGTGCAGTTCCTGGACGCGGTCTTTGAGTTCGCCCTCGGCGGGTTTTTCCTCGTAGCGGCCGCTGCCATCCTCGGCAAAGGTGATCACCTCGGAACGCATCACGTCGAGCACCGAGCGGAAGCCCGGCCCGGCATCCACCGGCAGGGTCATCGGAAACACCCGCGCACCGTAGTGGTCACGAGCCTCCTCCAAGGTCTCATCAAAACGCGTCCGCTCCCTATCCAGCAGGTTTATGACCAGCATCTTCGGAATCTCATAATCACTGGCCGCCGCCCATACCTCGTCCGCACCGGTTTCCACGCCATTGACGCCACTGATGACGATCAAGGCGAAATCCGCCACCCGGATCGCACTCAACGGCTCGCTCACGAAATCAGGCATCCCCGGACAATCAATCGCATTGAGTTCGCGCCCGAGCCACTCGGAAGTCAACACCGTGGCGTGCACCGATTGGCGATGCTCTTTTTCATCCGGATGGAAATCCGAAACCGTATTGCCCTGCTCAATGGTGCCGGCGCGCTGGATGCGGCCCGCGCAAACGAGCATCGACTCACAGAGCAGGGTTTTCCCGGTTGCGGAGTGGCCGACTACGGCAAAATTACGGATTTCTGGCGCACGGAAGTCTTTCATAGTTGGGTATGTTTGATGATTATTGAAGCTGATGAATGGCTCACTGCGTCCATCCGTTCGCATTTGAGCAATTCCCCCCCTCCCCGTCAACCCCACTGTTTGAGCCGCAAAGCCAAGCGCGCTTTTCGGCAAAATCCGGTCACTCGAGCGGGA
>JBILFE010000649.1:0-2809 GCA_044351705.1 Luteolibacter sp.
ATCATCCCCACACTCATTATCTCCCATGAGCCAGTCCCGAATGATTGCGGTGGTCGGTGGCAGCGGCTCTGGCAAAAGCTGGCTGACCGCCGCGCTGCTGGCTGACCTTGGTACCGCGGCGGCACACGTCGGGTTGGATGATTTCTATCTCGATCTGGGGCATCTGCCGGCAGCGGCTCGCGATGAAGTCAATTTCGATGACCCGGCGGCAATCGATTGGGACGCCCTGCGCGAGGTGCTCGAGTGCCTCGAGCGCGGCGAACCGGCGCAGTTGCCGCGCTACGATTTCGCGACCCACACCCGCCTGACCGCGACGCGGCAACTGGCACCGGCGCGGTTCGTCGTGTTGGACGGGTTGTGGTTGCTGCATCACGCCTGGCTGCGGGAAAAACTCGCGCTCAGTGTGTTTGTCGATTGTCCGGAGAGCGAACGCCTGCGGCGCCGCGTCGAGCGTGATGTGCTGACGCGCGGCCGCTCCCCCGACTCGGTGCTGCGCCAATTCGCCACTCATGTCCAACCCATGCACCAGCAATTTGTCGAACCGCAACGCCAGTGGGCAACTCATTGCGTGACCTCCCCATTGCCGCATCACCAACACGCCGCCTTGCTCGCCGCCTGCCGCGGCTAACAAGATATTGATTAAAAAAAGAAATTTATTTATCTATTTTTTATTTGACCTCGTCCGCGTCAGTCCTACAATCCGGGGCATGGCTATCAAAAATCAGATTGTATTGTCCTTGGCATGGTTGGGTGTTGCAAGTTTTGCGCCAGCTCAGGACGCGGGCAAAGTGGCGGATCAAGCAACCGGCACCCAGCCAGCCCTTCAGGCAGGCAATGAGTCGGAACAGGCAGGCAAACAGCAGGCCAGTAATGAATCGGATCAGGAAGCAAGCAAGAAGCAAGCCAGCAATGAGTCGGACCAGGAGGCAAGCAAGAAGCAAGGCGGACAGGCGAGCCCGCTTCAATCCGCGGCGCGTCCCTACAATCTGAGCATTGTGGCGCCGGTTCAAGTTGCTGCATCGGATGCGGCATCCAAGGATTTCCAAACCCATGCGCTGCCGGGAATGCTGGCGACGGAACGGAAGCTGCTGCCGGAATATCAATACCATTCGGCAAAGGATCTGGCCGCCATCTCGCTGGATCCGTCCAAGCTGGTGCTCAGTGCCGACACCACCGCGCGGGTGTATTTCCTCGGTGAAGGGGCCGGCTATCAAAACACACTTGGCATTTCCACCACTGGCGGTGGCCCGCTCAGCCCGGGATCGGCCATGATTTTCCCCAATGCCTCAAACTCCGTGAGCTTTGGGGGCAGCGGCGCACCCCTCCGCTCAACGAGCGAGCCGTTGCTGGCCGGCGATTTCGTCAACCTCGGCACCCTCAAGGCAGGCAGCGCCCTTGATTTCTTCCTCATTGCCAACGGCGCGGTCGGCGGCACCGATTTCGTTTCCACAAACCAAAGCCTCAACCGGGACGGCATCGTGCATGCGGTCGCCACGGCCAAGGCGGGCTCGCCCTATCTGGTCATCAGCTTCGAAGACATGAAGGGTGGCGGGGATCGCGACTACAATGATGTTTTCTTCGCTGTGGATCTGGGTCGCGCCTACGTCGAGCACCTGATGGGTCTCGGCGCTCCCGAGCCGTCGCTGGCACTTGGTGCGCTGTTGGCGGGCGGGTCATTGTTAGGATTCAGCCGCCGCCGCTGCCGCTAAGGATCCGCCGCCGGATCTGAGGATTTGGGTTGGACAGAGCGGGGCTGGGTGCTAGTAAGCCTTATGGCGAAGCCCTTCACGAGATTATGCATTGGCTCCGGAGTGGCGTTTGCGGTGGTCGGCTTGAGCCTCGGAGTGTGGCGCCACTCCATCGTCGCCAAACGCGCCACCCTGGCTGTGGCGGCCATTGAAAATGGCGTGGCCGCCACCGACTATGTCGCCGCCAGATCCGCGCTGGCGGGCATTGCCGACCCCGCCAGGCGCGAGGCGATGGAACGCGCAATCCGTGTGGGTGAACTCAACGGCGCGCTGGCCAGCCGCGACACCGGTCTCATGCGCCGCGCCATCGGCAGCGATAGCGAGGCGTGGATGAATCCCAAATTACTGGAAGCCGCAGAGCTGGAACTGGCCCGTGAGGCGGTGCAATCCCGCGATTTTGAAAGTTACCGCAAGGCCGCCGGCAAATGGCAAGCCAAGACCGCCTATGGCGGCCAGTGGGTGCTGTTAGAATCGGACCAACTGCTGGCTCGCAAATTATCCGAGGAGGCGAGGCAAATGCTCAACGCGGCACAGCTCAGCGGGCCGGAAGATGCGCAGCGCCACGCCCGTTTGGCGCTGTTGGAAGCCAAGACTCCGTGGCAGGCGATGACCCGCCTGGACGCGGGACTCAAGGCGGAGCCGCGCAATGCGGATTTATTATCGTTTCGCGCCCAAATCGAAGAAGCCGCCGGGCGGCTTGAGGACGCGCGGCTGGACTATGTGGCGGCGGTTTTGGCCGAGCGAAAAAACCCTTTGTATCGGGATATTCTGGCGAATTTCTACCTGCGGCGTGGCGATCTTCCGAATGCCGCGGAAACCTGGCGCGATGCCGCCGAGGACAGCGGTTTCGGGGTCTATGCCTGGAAGAGCTGGTTCTGGTCGCGGGTGGCCGGCGTGCACCTCACCAAGCCACTGCCGCCATGCCGCCAGCAAGGCTGGCACGATTTGGTGCCAGCCATGGCCGCCACCCCGGACGGGGTGTTTTGGACAAGCTCGTTAGACGCATTGCTGTCGGGTGTTCATGGCGGCAACACGCGCCCGGAATTCGTTTGGCTGCGCTT
>JBILFE010000208.1:0-6219 GCA_044351705.1 Luteolibacter sp.
CCGCACCTTGCGCTGCGCCTGCGGGTGCATTTGGCGGCCCGCGAGGGTGCCAATCCGCGGTTGCCGCTCGGCGGCCAGGAGTTGCCCACGGTGCCTGAAAATGCGCACCCATTTCTGCTCGAGTTCGGGCAATGGGCGCAACGCGCGGACGGTGCCGCAGGCAAACCGCCATTTGAGGCCTGGCTGGCCAAGCCCGCTGCGCTGGTTGGGATTCTGTTTGCCTCGGGCTGGGGCGGGGCGGCACTCATCATCGGCAACGCTGGCAAGCTGGTGCCGGACCCGGATGCTCCGGCATGGTTTGACTACGGCTACGCGCGCTCGCTGATAGTGCGGGATGGCAAGGAACCCGCCCGCCAGTGGCTCGCCGCGTTGCCCGCGCGCAGCAGCGCCGCGGAGTTGTTGTTCGGCGAACTCCTGCTCACCTCCGGAGCCGTGGACCAAGGACTGGCATCCCTCCAAAAAATCGCCGATGGCAACTCCCCCCACGCCAGCCGCGCCGCCTGGGTACTGGCCCTGGCAGAACTCGACCGCGGCAACCCCGCCAAGGCCCGCGTGATCACGCTCGCCGCATCGGGCCTCGCAGCAAGCGTGCCGGGCAAGGAAATTCTGGCCCGCATCGCCCTGGCCGAGGGCGCGCGGGCGGAAACCGTCCGCATCTATCAGGAACTCGGCGACCAGTCGGCCGACGCCATGATATTTATGTCCAAAGAGGCTTTTGCCGCCGGCGACTTTGGCCAAGCCCGGAAGTGGACGGCCGCATTGGCGCAGCGGTTTCCCGAGCAACCGGAGTTCCGCCAAAACCTCATCGAAATCGATAGCGCGGAAAAATCCCACAAGCCATGACCCGAGGACGTCAGTTGTGGCTGACTGGTAGCGGTCTCGCAGTGGCTGCCAGCGCCATCTGGGCGCGGGATTTGCGCTGGATGGCAACCCCTGCGGACACCCTGCCGCTGGCGCTCGGTCTGCCTCTGGCGGTTTATCTGGGGCGTCCATGGCAACCTCGCAATGAGACGTTTCCGGGACACTGGCGCAGTCTTGCCGCACTCGGTTGGGCGGGTTTCGCCAGTGGCTGGATCCTCGACAGCCTGACCATGCTAGCCCTGAGTTGGACATTCCTGGCTATGTGTTGGGCTCATTGGAACTTTGCCGCCGCCCCCAGACGCATCCGCTTGGCGTGGCTCTTGCTGCTTTCTTTCCCGTGGCTGGTCATCGAATGGCAGACCATCGGCTGGGGCATGCGCCTGTCATCCGCCACGGTCGCCGAGCAACTCTTCGGACTCCTGCAATTGCCAACCCGGCGCGACGGAACCAGTCTGGCGGTGTTGGGCGTTCCCATTGAGATCGAGGCCTCCTGTGCCGGTTGGAATCTCTTGCAACTCACGCTTTTCACCGGGGTGGCTTACGGCACCTACGAGATCCGCTCAACCCGCCGCTATGCCCTGTTGCTGTGCCTGCTTCCCATCGTGGCTTGGCTGGCCAATCTGCTGCGAGTCCTCATTCTCGCCGGTCTCGCACTTTCATTTGACGTGCAAGTTGCCAGCGGAGTGATTCACGGTCTCACCGGTCTCGCCATTCTCGGTGCCGTCCTTGCAATGACCCAAAAACTCTGCGTGTGGCTTGATGCGCCTCCAATCCCCCCATGAATCCAAACACCCCAAGCTGCAACACTGGCCGTGGCATGGCCATATCGCTGGCAGTGCTTGGTCTAGCCGCGTGCAACGCGCTGCCGACCCTCATCGAAGCCTGGAGCAACGATCTCTACGCGCGGGGGGGCTCACTCGCTTTCGGGATCTGGCTCGCTCCTCAAGGATTCCTTTTTTTAAAAAAGCCGCATTTTTTTTCCGGCCACTCTGGTCTCGCATGGGTGGTGGCGTCCCTGCTCCTGGTTACTGCCGGATCGATGACGGGGATGCGGGCACTCCAACACCTTGCCTTGGCTTGCGCGTTTTCCGGCCTTCTTGGTTCGAGGCTTGTGGCTCTCGCCGCCCTCGCTGCCGCTCCCGCATGGCTGCCAGCCACCGGCTGGTTTGTCAGCCACTGGATGTCCGGAGGTCTCGCCGGTTGGGAACGCCCAACATTTGCCGCGCTCATGGCGCTCGTCCTTCTGGTTCTTGCCCGGCTCCCTATCGCAGCATTTCCCTCCCACCGCCCGTCCCCATGAAACAACGTATCCTGTGGTGCGCAATCATCCTATGCGCAATCATCACCTTCGGCTGGCCGATGATCCCGGTCCCCTCGGCCGAAAGCCGTCTGGCCTCGATCCCAACCGCAAGCCCGGACTTCCAAGCCCGCCGGCTCGAACTCTCACCCGATGACCGGGCATTCCTCGGCAAGGCCCAGGCCGTCCAATACCTCATCGCCATGCGCGGGGGCGGCCGCCTCATGCTCACCGTCATCGACGGCACCCACAACCGCCACGCCGTGCATGACCCCAACTATTGCTTTTCCGGCGCGGGCTGGACAATCCAAGCGAAAAAATCCGTCAAAGTGGCCGCCGGCGACGCCACTTGGATGACCCTGGCCAAGGACTCCCAAATCACCGAAGCACTATGGTTTTTCGATGATGGCAACCATCAATTTGCCTCACCGTTAGAATACTGGTTGGCAACCAGCCTGCGCCGTGTGACACTCGGCCGCAGCGGTGCCGAGCCGGTTCTGGTCAGCGTCCGGGGCCTGCCCGGCGAGTCCATCCCATGGGACCGGGTGCGCCAAATCCTGCTGCCCGCCCTCGGTTTCCACTAACCCCCACCGACATCCCCCATGGACTACTGCATCTTTTTAACCGGGTTATTCCTGCTGGCGGCAGGGGTTGGCTGCCTGTTGTTATTCCGCGGGCAAGGTCAGCTCTGGCAGCGCTCGCTGTTCGTCGTGGCGCTCGGGGTCCTGAGCCTCAAAGTCTGGCTTGGCCTGGTGGTCTTCGCCCTCGGCATGGGGACCTCTGCCGGGCTCGTCGATGCGCTGCTAGGGACGGTATTTGCCGTGTCCCTGCTGGGCTTTTGCCTGTCACCCGTCAGCCTTGGCCACAGGTCCGCACGGCTCCTCACATGGGCTGCCCCCGCCGCCCTCGCCGCCCTCACCTTCGGCAGCGCAGTCACCAACGGCCATGCCATCGTCCGCGCCGCCCCGCTCGTCGCCATGAGTCTCATCGGCGGTTGGCAATTCGCCCGGAGTCTCAACGCCTGCTTCGGTGCGAAGAAATCCACCCATCCGCTGCTCATCGCCCCGCTGTTCGGAGTCATCACGGCGCTGTGTCTGTTGCCGGATGCGGCAGGGGTGTGTTACGATATTCAGGGCCAGGGCCAGGGCGCCGCCAGAATGGTTTCGCTCATCGCTGTGGCCGCCGCTGCGGCTTGCAGCCTGGCATTTTGTTGGATCCTGTGGTCCACCATCTATCAGGTCAACCGGCGCCAGTTCACGCGCGATCTGGTGCGTCGCCGCCGGGGTGGCACCGGGGTGATTCTTGCGGCGGCGGTATTCACCTGCGCCAACGGCGCGTGGCTTGCCCGTTGGCTCGGCGACCAAGCCCGGCAAGCGCAAACCTCCACGCTCATTAGCGCCCTGCAACTCGCTGCCAATAACCTCGATGTCAACCAGATCCATACCATTCAAGGTCAGCCTGAGGAAATCCACAGCCCCGCTTATGCCGCGCTGCGCGGCAAGCTGATCCAAGTGCGCGCGGCCCTGCCCGAGGTGCGTTTCACCTACCTGCTGGGACTACGCAACCAACACCTCGTGTTTCTAGTGGATGCGGAAGATCCCGCCCATCAGGCCACTTTCTCGCCACCCGGCCAACCCGTCGAAGACTTCCCGCAAAAATGGCAACCCGAACTGGCCGGAGCATCCACCTTCAACGGCCCGGACCGCGACGAATGGGGCGTCTGGTTCGCGGCCTGTGTGCCCGTCCGCGATGCGGAGGGGAATGTCACCGCGCTGTTAGGCATCGACTATCCTGCCGCCAAGTGGCTGCAACCGCTGGTTGCCAGGCGCTTGGCGGCGATGGTGGTGACATTGTCGGTGGCGCTGCTGCTCATGGCCCTGTTAGGATTTCAGATTGTCGCCAAGGAAACGGAACTCCACTTGTTGCGCAGTCGTGCCGAGGCGGATCGCCTGGCGCTGGTGGCCAAGCGCACCGACAATGCGGTGGTCATCACCGACACCGTAGGATGCATCGAGTGGATTAATGAAGGGTTTACCAAAATCAGCGGTTACAGCAAGGAAGATGTCTTGGGGAAAACCCCCGGCAGCATTCTCCAACGCCCGGGTGACAATCCCGCCGCGCGCAGTCACATGCGGGAATGCATTCAAAATGGCGTCAGCTTTGAGACCGAAATCATCAATCATCACAAAAACGGCCACTCTTATTTTGTGCACATCGAGTGCCAGCCGCTCGTTGACAAGAGCGGCGTTCTCACCGGCTTCATGGCTATCGAACGCGACATCACCCAAGCCCGGCGTTCTAACAACCTGCTGGAGGCCGTGGCCGCCAGCAGCAGTTGCCTGCTCAGCAACCGTCTGAGCACCGCCGTGTGGCAGGAGATTCTCGCGGCACTCGGAGCGGCCGCCAACGCGGACCGTTGTTACCTTTTCCGCATTCATCCGCACCCGCAGTGTGGCACCCCCGCCATGAGCCAGGTGGCCGAATGGAATTCCGGTGCCGCCACTCCGCAAATCCAAAACCCCCAACTCCAAAATTTCTTGTTTGATGCCAACGGCTACGGCCGCTGGCTGCCCGAGTTGCAGGCCGGCCACGTCATTAGCGGCAGCGTGCCAGACTTCCCGGCCGCCGAGCAACCGATGCTCATCGCCCAGGAAATCCGCTCGCTGGTGGTGGTGCCGATTTTCACCGGCGAGCAACTCACCGGCTTCATGGGCTTCGATGCTTGCCACCAAGACCGCGTCTGGGAAAATTGGGAAATCTCCATCCTGCGCTCCGCCGCCGCCAACATCGGCCTCCGCCAGGTCGTCCAAGACGAAGCCGATGCCCTCGTGCTCGCCCGCGATGAAGCCCGTCACGCCGCCTTGGCGGCGGACGCCGCCAACCGTGCCAAGAGTACGTTCCTGGCCACCATGAGTCATGAAATCCGCACCCCGCTTAACGCGGTCATCGGCATGGCATCCCTGCTTGAAACCACCGCCCTTGATGTCCAACAGCGGGACTTTGCCGACATCATCCTCAATTCGAGCAATTTTCTCCTCGACCTCATCACCGACATTCTCGACTACTCCCGCATCGAGAGTGGTCATATCGATCTTGAAGCCGCACCCTTTCTGCTCGCCGACCTTTGCCGCGAGGCCTGTGATGTGATCCGCCCCGCCGCCCACGGCAAACACCTCGAACTGAGCTGCCAACTCGCCCCGCAACTCCCCGCCCAAGTGGTGGGGGATCGCGCCCGCCTCCGCCAAATTCTGGTCAATCTGCTGGGTAACGCGGTCAAATTCACGCCAACTGGGGTGGTGGCCCTGAGGGTGGATGGCCAGTTGAGTCAGGCCGGACAATGGCGGCTTACCTTCGAGGTCAGGGATTCGGGTATCGGCATCGCCGCGGATGTTGTCGAGCGTTTGTTCTCACCTTTCGTGCAGGCGGATTCATCCACCACTCGCTGCTTCGGCGGCTCGGGCCTTGGGCTCGCCATCAGCAAACGCCTGATCGCTGTCATGGGCGGCGATATCACCGTCCTGAGCGCTCCCGGCCAAGGCGCCACCTTCCGCGTCACCCTGACGTTGGATCCCGCACCGGAGGCGCTGCCCGCAGCTCTCATAACCAGCCCTGACGCATTCACGGTCACACACCTCGCCACCCTCAAAGTCCTGGTCGCGGAAGACGACCCTAACAACCAAAAGGTCATCCGCCTGCTCCTCCACCGCCTCGGCATCGCGGCGGATTTGGTCGCCAACGGCCAACAAGCGGTCGAGACCGCCCGCAGCGCTGCCTATGATATCATCATTCTTGATCTGCAAATGCCGGTCATGGATGGCCTTGAAGCCAGCCGCCACATCCGCGCACTGGACTTGCCCAAACGCCCGACCCTCGTGGCTCTAACCGCCAATGCGTTTCAAGAGGACCGCGAGGCCACGCGTGCCGCAGGCATGGATGAGTATCTATCAAAACCCATCACCCTGGCCAGCCTGCGCGGCATGTTGGTCAAAATCACCCATCCCGCTTATGCGCCGTACCCAGCCATGCCGCAGCCGCCCCCCGCGATCTCAGCCATGCCGCCT
>JBILFE010000085.1:0-9017 GCA_044351705.1 Luteolibacter sp.
ACATATATGTCACGTTTATCTGGCTAAGATATATATCCACAATGTGACAGTATTGTTTGAATACAACGCTTTCAATGTTGGTGCCGGCATGTCATTTGCCCAGACACATGACAAATCTGGATAACGTGCCTAACGCTATTCCAATCGACAAGAATTATCTCTTGCGGATTGATTCCCGGCTTGCCATGGTAATCAGGAATCAGCTCACGTGGGACGAGCTTGGGGCGAAGATTGCCGGGCTTTATCAGGAGCATTATCCAATGACCCACAACGTATCTGACACTTCTCAAACCACAGAAATCCCAACCGCTCCCCACTGGCATCTTGCCAAACACCTCGTCCACGATGTTTTTGGGTCACGTGATCCGCAATACGATCCGATCCGCCAACGCCTGGGCAATCTTGAGAAGTCCTCAACCCCCGCGCTGCTGTTCACTCTTTCCCTGTGGCTGGCTGGAAAAATGAAGCTTTCGGTTTCCGCAACTCGACCGCTGGCGGCGGTGATGCTATATGCAGTCGCCACTTCGCCGGAGAATTGGAACATCCTCCAGAATCGCAATTCCCACTGACGGCCGGCGCTTCGCTCCGGTTCTTGCAGATTGGTCATTCAAGTTGAATGACGGAGTCATACCTATCAATCATAAGGGCATTGACGCGTGATTCGGACTGAGTCCCGGCTGATGGTTCCGGTTCACACTGTGGTGCCGGAGTGGACTGCGCCGCTTGCACTTCCGGCGCACTCTGGATCGCTTTGCCTGCCGCGGCCTTCCACCACCGCGTGCAATCAATCCATCCGGCGATCATCAGAAAACATGCCAGATATGCGATTATTGTTATCGTCGCTCCATTTTCGGTTAGATAATTCCGTTTGGTATCCGCCATGCACAGGTCATATCACCCATCCGTTGGATTTCTGAAACCAAAAATGGTGACAAGTTTGACACTAAACATTCCTATATGTGACGAAAACGTGACACGAAGCCGCCTGACAGCGGACCTGGTATGGCCATTAATTGAATCGATGTTAACGCTCTCACGACAAAGCACTTCGTTGGCGCACCGCGCCCAGGACGCCATCTTCAGCCGGGTGCATGGCGGCAACCTTGTCTATAACATGTGTTGGGAAGATCCGCGCATCGACCGCCAGATGCTCAACCTATTGGAAGAACTCCGCAAGCATTTCCAGCCCTGCGTTTGCGAGGTGCATCGCGGCTACGCGGATTTGTGGCGCTACATGTTGTTCATCGGCAAATCAGAGGACCAGCATCGCATTTAGCCCGAACTCCGAAGCGAAAGCATCCTTCTTGGCCAGGCCGGTCGCCGCCGCTGTGTGACGATCTTGTCACGTTTGAGAGATTCCATAATTCACCACGACCGACAAACTTGGGCCGTGGCAACCCACACCAGCGCGCTCGCCGGAACTCATGACATCTGCCCGAACACACCTGTGCATACCCCATTTTCTCAAGATTACATAACATATCCGTCACGGGTGCCGCAAATCGGCACCTGAACCCAAGCCGCCCCCACCATGAACCGCATCCTTGTTATTGAAGACGAAATCGACATCGCGGACCTCTTGGCGTTTAACTTGAAGCAGGCCGGGTTCGTTTCCATCCTCGCCCATGATGGCATCACCGGTCTGGCCCTCGCCAAATCCGAAAACCCGGCGCTCATCTTGTTAGACCTGAATTTGCCCGGCATGGACGGCATACGCGTGTTCAAGGAACTGCGCCGCGATCCGCGCACCCTGCGCACCCCGGTCATCATGCTAACGGCCCGTGCCCTTCCCGAGGACCGTGTCGCCGGACTCGGACTCGGCGCCGATGATTACGTCACCAAACCATTCTCCACCAAAGAACTCCTGCTGCGCGTCAAGGCCGTGTTGAAACGCAGCGAAGACCACGCCCCGCTCAACGCTCTCAACGCAGGCCCGTTCCGCTTCGATCCCACAAGCCTCCAATGCTATGCCGACAGTGCCGCGCTCGATCTTACAATAACGGAATACAAGCTCCTGCTGCACCTTTACGAGCACGCCGGCCAGGTCTGCGATCGCTACGAACTGCTGCGTGCGGTCTGGGGCCACGGTAATGACTCCAACTCCCGCACCCTCGATACTCACATCAAACGCCTCCGCGTCAAACTCGGCCACCATGCCGTGCGCCTCAAAACAGCTCGTGGAAACGGCTACATCCTGCGTACCACCCCGCTAGCCGAAGGAATTTGACCTGACGCCATTCGTCTATCGGCAATCAGACTTGCAAGCCACGCAGGTTCTAGTGAAACTAACAAGCAAGGGCCGCCGGTGCAAACCGGCGGCCCTTCAACACAAAGCGAATGACATGTCATTTTCCGGGATTGCCCCTCGATTCCTCGTCACTTCAAAGCCCGGATCAGGAAGTCTGAACATGACGGAGTGATATTCGGGAATGAAGTGGCGGCAAACCGAACCGACGAAGTTTATGACGTCAGGCGTTTGCGGCGCAGCAAGCCGGCCGCGAGAAGTAGTCCCGCCAGCGCGGTGGATGGCTCGGGCACGGCCGACCAGTTGAGGGTTCCTGCGGACAATGTGAAGGTGCCACCCCCGGCCACCAGGCCGTCGCTGGCGAGGTGCGTGCCGCCGAAGGAACTGTAAATCTCCGCCAGGTTGAATGAAGAACCTGCGGTGAAAATGTTGGTCCATGACTTGTCGGTATTCCAGAAAGCGTCGCTGAAAGAATTGCCGGTTCCGAGCACGATGGCGAAGACCGCGTCCGATCCGCTGACCGGAAAAGTCTGTGCTGCCGAAACCGTGCCGTAGGTGGTGGTGAACGCGCTGGCGGTGGCTACGCCACTCATAGTAGGTGTGGCGGCGGATGCGATAACTCCGGGCGAGCCGATTTCAAACGCGTCGTTTGCCGCGGTGAACGCGCCATGGGTTCCGACGGCGCTCAGCGCCGAGATCGTCGTATTGTCCAGGCCAGCCGCATTGTCGAAGGTTTTGTACGGGCTGCTGGACGAAGCGCCGAAGCTGACCTTCGCCTGCTGATCGCCGGAACTGTTAAAGATGATGACGCCATCCCCGCTGGTACTCAGGCCGACGCCCGAGCCGCCATAGCTGCCGATTTGCAGGCCGGCCGGCGGGTTTGGCCCCGAACCACAGGGTCCTGAACGCCGCGGCGTCGCCGGCTGCCGTATGGCCGCCGCCCAACTCAATGAAGATGACCGACTCACCGGGAGCGATGCTGGTGATGCCGTTCAAGGCCACCGCAGAACCGAAGACGAACGAGTTGTCGTCCATTTTCCAACCGGTGACGTTCACGGCCGATACGCCGGTATTGGTCAACTCGAACCAGTCGGCCCCGAGTGAGCTGTTGCCGCTGGACCATGGCGCCACCTCCGAGATGATGATCCCGGCCTTCGCCATATTCGGAACCATGACGACCGCTGCCGCGACCCAGCATAAGAATCCGCCACAGAGGCGACGCAGGATCATGCCGAGGATGGGACGTCTCCGCGTTGCGGCGGATGATGAAACGAATGCGGCATCCGGCGATGAACGTTTCGCAGGGGCCGGGTTCCTCAAGACGTGGGAGGACAAAAACACAGGGTTCATGGGGTGGGTTGGAGGGGGTGGGGGCTGATGGCAAGTCATCACCGGCATGCTGCCGGACCTGCGCAAGCTAGCAACAGAACCAGATTCCTCAACCGGACGATTGGGACAATTACGACACATGACAGGTCCCCCGTCACGGGAGGAAGCCTTGAGGAATTGTCGCAGTGGTGCCATAGCGCTGTAAGGAGCGACAACACTCCTGTCGTCGGGCGGATGAACAGTTCATGTTAGAAAATCACCGGCACCGCAGGAGTGTGGCACCTCTTTGGACGCCGCTCTATAATAACTGTCCATCAAGGTGTCCGGGAGTTGCTTGTAGCGGCACTCTATGAGTGTCGATGCCAATGAGCAAGCCGCAGCGCTTTTCATTGGCATCTCCTGTGCGCGACGGTCACAGACCGCCGCTACAATGCGCTGGTCTTGAGGAAGGCGAATTCGGCACCGATTGGTTGGCGACACGGGCATTGGCCTTGAGTTCGGCTGGTGCCAACATGTCGCGCTGTGATCTCGACCCGGAACTCACCACGCTGACTTCCGGCCGGGCCGATGCGTCGGCTTTGTCAGCAACGTCACGCGGCGCGCTGTAGAGTATCCATCCGGTGAGCACCGCGCCGATGGCCAAAGTAACAATGCGCTCGACGGTCTCCCGGGTTCGGTCGTATCCATAACTGAAAATTGCCATGCCCACATTGTAGCGTCCCATCGGCGGATTCCTGAACTGAAAATGGTGACGGATTTGTCATGGGTCATCCATGACCGGCAACTCTTCATCTCCTCCGCCGCAGCAACACCCCGGAGCCTAACAGACCGCTCAGTGCCAGCCATGAGCCTGGCTCGGGCACCGCAGTGAGATTGACGAAATGACCGGCGGTGTTTTCACTGGCGAAGTTCATGCCGCCGTCGATGGCGTCGTAGTGGATCTGCCAGGTGTTGAGCCCGGCGGAGAAGACCTCGCCGTTGGCCAGTTCGTTGGTTCCACAGGTGAAGAACCCGCCGTTCCATGTGCCGGTGTAGTTGATCAATGAAAGCGTGGTCAACGGCGCGATGGCGGTGGGCGCATCCGCCACGTCCGTTAGATCCAGCGTCACCGTGCCTGTGAGGGCGAGATTGCCGAACACCTTCTGGAAATCCGCCACAACCGCCGCCGCCGCGCCGGAGTCCATCTCGCAGTCAAAGGTCGAGCCATCGTTGAAGGTCAACGCGCCGGTGCTCAGCGACTCGATCGACGCTCCCGGCGACAGCACGCCGTTGACGATCACCGGCCCGGCGATGCTGCCGGTGCCGCCCAAGGTTGCTCCGCCGTCCACGCTCACCGTGCCGCCACCCGTGACCGAACCGTTGACCAGCAGCGTGCCCTGGGCAACGGTGGTGGCACCGCTGTGGCTGTTAGCCCCGGTGAGCGACGCGGTGTTGGCACCGGTCTTGACCACGTTGTTAGAACCGCCGACCGGTGAGCCGAGGGTGAACGATCCGAGGGCCGAGTTGAGCGTGACGGTCGAACCGTTTTGCAGGACGTTGCCGGTGGCGATGGCCGCGCCGCTGGTGTCATACGCCCAGTCCTTGATGATGGCTCCGCCGGTGTTGTTAGTGAAGACGACGCGCATCCAGCCGTAGTTGCTGCCGTTGAGCTTGAAGCCGATGGTTCCCGGGGTGCCTGCGGCGAAGGTGTTGCCCAGATGGTCGATGGACCCGCCCATGCCCGTGCCAAGGAGCAGGCTGCCATCAATCGTCTGATCCACCGTGGAATTCATGAGCGTGCCCATGTCGTTCGCGGCGGTGCGCCCGGGCTGGAATGCCGAGCTGTTCGCCACATACACGCCACCCATGTAAGGATTGAAGTCCCAGCCGGTGAAGGTGGCACTTGAGGGCGCGTGCCCTCCATCGACATCGACAAACACCCCGTCGTAGGTGGCGGGAATGGCGATGTCCTTGAGATTGCTGTAGATGACATCCGCCGTGCCGTGACCGGAGGCGAACAGGAAGGTTAGCGCTGATAGATTGCGGGCAAGTGATTTCATGATGGGATGGGAGTAAAGGTGGATCAGGGGGTAGTGACTTCGATCATCATGAACGACTGTGTCTTTTCATAACCATTGGCCGTCTTGATGAATAGCGGGAAAGGAATGCTCACGGCATCCATGTCGCCCTGGCTCGCCACCACGGCCGGGTGGCTCAGATCCGGCGTGCCCGCATACTTCAGGTTGACCGTGTCGGTGCTGTCATACCAGGTGCCCAAGTCGGAGCTGAACTTCACCTTGTAGGTGAGGCCCGATTCCTGATAGTTCTGACGGCGGCCAAACACGGCGCTAACCGCAGATCCCGCGATCCGCATTGACGGCATCTGGCCAAGCCGGGTGATTGAGGAGCCATCCACGATGATGGGCCCGCCGTCATTGGCCGTCGGATTGAGACCGAAGGCGAATTCGAGCGCGTTCGGCACACCGTCGCCGTCGGTATCCTGGTTGGGGCCGCGTAGCGCCGGATCGGGGATGTTGGTGTAATAGAAGTTCTGCGCCGGGCTGTCCGCGATGCTGGCATTCGCAGAAGCGGGCGACCCGACGAAGATCTGCGGGCTGCTGTCAAGCGCGAGGGTGACGGTCTCCGGACCTTCCGCCGCGTTGTCGGCCAGGACCGTGAGGGTCACCGTGGCGGTGGCGGAACCAGCAGGGAAGATGACCGGGGAGGTGAAGCCGCTGTAGTCCGCGCCGCTGGTGGCGCTGCCGCCCGCAGTGAGGGTCACGGAGAGGGGCGCGGCGGTGGAGCCGGTGCGGGAAAGGGTGAAGACCAGGGTCGGGTCGCTGTTGAATTCACCACTGGTGTTGTCGGTGGCGACGATGGTCACGGTGGGCCGTGTCAAGTCAGGCATCACGGCAAAATCGCTGTCGTGGTTGATGACGGCCCACGCGGTGTGGGTCGTGGAGTCGAAACCATAACTGCCGAGCGTGTCGGTCCCGGCGTTGAAGGGACGGTTGCCGGCGTAGTTGCTTGTTCCGCCGGTGTTCCCGCTCACCGCGTTGACCCAATCGTTGCCCACCCGGGTGACGAGCATCGGATGGGATATGGCCGGGTCGTAACTGAGCGAGAGCGTGAAGGTGTCGGTTTGCGTGGAGCCCAATGCGTTGTTCATGCCCCACAGGGTGAGCACATCGCTGGCCAGCGTGGCGGGCTTCGGAGCCCAGCCGGTATTGAGGTCGTCCACTTCGGGGCGGCTGCCGCCTGCGGTGCCGGTATTGGTGTTGGTGCCCGCCAGGATGCTCATGCTGGTGCCCAGATAGCCGGTTTCGCCGTTGGAAACGGCCTTGGCGGTGCTGTCGGTGATGCCGGCGTAAGAACCATCGCGTGCCACCGTGGCCTGTTTGCCGTTGATGCTGTAACCGAAGGTGTCCCGCAGCGTCCAAACCGGGTTGGCGGGGATATCACTCCCCACCGGGTCGGTGGCCCAATACTCTCCGGTGATCTTCGAACCCTCGACGGTGTAGATGTAGAATCCGATCTTGTCCTGCTCGTCGGAGACGCATTGCTCACGGCTGGAATACGGCGTCGTGCCGTTGTAGAACTTGGTGCTGGCGGATTGGGTGATGATTTGTTGCACCTTGTAATTGCCGTCAGGGCTGGTCACGATCGCACGATGGTTCATGTGGTCATGGCCGCTGATATTGTAGCGCACTCCGTTATCGGACAGAACCTTGAAGAAGTTGTTCTGCTGGGTCGGGTTGGCGTCATTGCTGCTGCCGAAAGCGTTGTCCTTGTGATTCTGGCCCAACAGGTTCTTGTGTTGGACGACGAACGCATGTTCGTGCCCGTCGGAACCCAGAACGGAATTCATCCAGGTGGTCTGCTGATCCATCGTGCTGGTGGTGCCCTTGGTGGCCAGGATGTCCAGAAACACGAAACTCGCGCCTTTGTAGTTCACCGCATAGCTGGTGTTGTCGGGCGCGAGGCTGACCGTCACGCCGGCGTTGCTGGCCGGGATGAAGTTGCCCTGGAAATAGGTCTGGGCCGATGAGTTATCGTCGTGATTGCCGCGCACGGCATAGAACGGGATGGAGCCGAGCCCGGTGATGCCGGAAAGGGTGCCCGCGTTGGCCGCCAGACGGGTCTGGAGGCTGGCCACCGAGCCGTTGTCCGCCAGATCGCCTGCCGCGAGGACCATGTCAACATTCCGCGCGACAAACTGCTGGTTGACGGCGGAGATGATGTTGATGGCGCAGCTATTGTTAGTCGAGTTGACATTCTGGGTCTGCTGGGTGTCGCCAATCACGCCGAAGCGCCAGGCTGCGGTGGGCGCGAGGCGGTCGGTGATCGTCGCATTCGCGCTGGCGGGTGAGCCGGTGACAAAGTCCGGGCTGCTTCCCAGAGAGATGGTGACGGTCTCCGTGCCTTCGACGAGGTCGTCGGACAAAATCGTCAGGGACAGGGCCAGCGAGGCGCTGCCCGCCGGAATCGTCACGCTGTTGGAAAAGCCGGTGAAGTCGGAACCCGCAGACGCGGTGCCGCCTGCAACCAACGGCACGACGAGTGCTCTCGTGGTCGGACCGGTGCGGGAAACGGTGAACCCCAGCCCCCGATCAGAGCCGTATTCACCCGCCGTGGCATCGGTGGCGGCTAGGGTCACTCGTGGCCTCGGGTCCTCAATGACGTGGATGACGAGCGCCGCAGAAACGCTGGTGGCGGTCATATTGTCGGTGGCCCTTGCGGTGAGCGTGTAATCACCGATCGGGACGCCGGTCCATTCGAAGCTGAATGGCTCGCTGAGATCCTCGCCGAGCTTGGTGGCTCCGTTGAAGAACTCGACCTTGCTAACCGTGCCGTCAGTGTCGGAGGCGTCCGCAGTGACGGTTATGGTCGCCGGAGCGATCAAACTTGTGCCATTCGCCGGCGCGGTGATGACGACGGTAGGCGGCGACGTCGGCGTGACGGCGGTGAAGCTGCGCGTGCTGCTGGTCACCGGCGTGACGCCATCACTCACTGTGGCATACCATTCATACCCGGTGCCCACAGCAAGGCCGCTCCATGGAATGCTGGCGGTGGTGCTGCCCGCGGAGACATTGACGGTGCCCAAATCCGTCCATGGAGCCGAACTTTGCATGTTATAGGTCATCTCGAACTGGCTTTCGGCATCCGTGCGCCGCGCCCCGTCACGGCAGCGAATGACATTGGCCGTGATTTTGTTAGTCGCGGGTGAGAAGGTGAAGTAGCGCAACCACGAGTCACCGCCGTTGGCCTCGGACTGATAGTCCTGCAGCACGCTGTAGATCGTATTGCCGTTATCGACATCCACCCGCCGGCCGATGCCGTGGTTGTGGCCGCACAACATCAGGAACAGGTTCGGGTTGCCTTTCAGCGCCCCATATATCGTGGTTCCCTCGCTGGTCCACGAGGTCTGGCTGCCGCCCACGTTAAGAATCGACTGGCTTGTCAG
>JBILFE010000084.1:0-9017 GCA_044351705.1 Luteolibacter sp.
CCGCGCCGGTGTATTCGGCGAGCAGGCTGTCGGGTTGTTCTTGAGGCAGGTTGCGGAAGTCGACGCCGGCCTGCTTGATCATGTGGGCCAACTCGCGCGTGGTGATGGAGACATCGACATCCTGGAAGCCGGAAGCCGCCATGCTGTCGCCACGTGTAACCTCGAACTTTTTGGCGGTGCACGGCATCACGGAAACCACAAACATATCCTTGGGTGCCACGTTCGCCTTGGCCGCATAGTAGGTCTTGGCCACCGCACCCAACATCTGCTGCGGCGACTTGGCGGAAGAAAAGTTAGGGATGAAGTCGGGCGCGAATTTTTCCATGTAGTCGGTCCACGCCGGGCAGCACGAGGTGATGAGTGGCAACACGCCGCCTGAGGTGAAGCGGTTGACGAATTCGGAGCCCTCCTCCATGATGGTTAGATCGGCGGTGAAGTTGGTGTCAAACACCGCATCAAAGCCAAGCCGGCGCAAGGCGGCATAGAGTTGGCCGGTGAGCACTTCGCCGGGTTCGTAGCCGAAGGCCTCGC
Organism: Luteolibacter sp.; assembly: GCA_044351705.1. Classification (GTDB taxonomy): domain Bacteria; phylum Verrucomicrobiota; class Verrucomicrobiia; order Verrucomicrobiales; family Akkermansiaceae; genus Luteolibacter. The sequence continues at coordinate 532 of JBILFE010000084.1, forward strand.
CGATGGCGACGCGCACGGCGGGCGCGATCTGCACGACGCAATGTTTTTGGTGTGCATCGAGGGCGTCCCAGACCTCACCGGTGTGGTCTTTTTCGTAGATGGCACCCACCGGGCAATGCGCGGAACACTGGCCGCATTTGATACACGGGCTCTCATCCAGGGTGACGTCCGCCGCCGGCGCAATCCGGATGGTCTCACCGCGGCCGAGAAACTCCAGTGCCCACACCCCTTGCATATCCTGGCAGACTTTGGCACAGCGGCCGCAGGCAATGCATTTTTCCGGGTTGAGCACGATCGAGGTTGTCGAGTTGTCCACCGGCAGGTCGCGCAAGCGTGTTTCGTAGGGCACTTCGCGGATACCGAATTCCTCCGCCAGTGTCTGCAATTCGCAGGTGCGGTTGCGGCTGCATTGGAGGCAGTCGTTAGGATGGGTGGAGAGGATCAATTCGAGCACGGTGCGGCGCACTTTGACGATTTCCGGATCGTGGGTGATGACCTTCATGCCGTGCTCTGCGGGGGTGGCGCAGGCACGCAACATTTTGGGTGAGCCTGCGACCTTAACGACACAGATGCCGCAGGCCGCCCATGGTTCCAGGTCGCTGTGATAACACAGGGTGGGGATTTTTACGCCGACCTGTTTGGCGGCGTTGATGAGGGAGGTACCAGGGGTGGCGGTGACCGGGATGCCGTTGATTTCAAGTTCAATCATGCAAATGGGGAGGCTTGGGATTAGCGTTTGGTGATGGCATCGAACTTGCACACGTCGTAGCATTGGCCGCACTTGATGCACTTCAATTGGTCGATGACGCAGAATTTTTTGACTTCGCCGCTGATGCAGAATGCCGGGCAGCGGCGCGCACAGGCGGTACAGCCGTTGCATTTCTCCGGGTCGATGGAGTAGGTCAGCAGGGGTTTGCATTTGCCTGCCGGGCACTTCTTGTCGACGATGTGGGCGCGGTATTCCTCTTCAAAATACTTGAGCGTGGACATCACCGGGTTGGGCGCGGTCTGGCCCAAGCCGCACAGCGAGGCCTTGCGCATGGCATGGCCGATGTCCTTGAGTTTGCGGATGTCGCCAAGGTCGCCTTTGCCTTTGCTGATGCCGTCGAGAATATTGTAACAGGTGCGGCCGCCGATGCGGCAGGGGGCACACTTGCCGCATGATTCGTCCACCGTGAATTCCAGATAGAATTTGGTGACGTCGATCATGCAGTCGTCCTCGTCCATGATGATCATGCCGCCCGAGCCCATCATTGAGCCGATCGACTGCAGGCTTTCATAATCAATCGGCGTGTCGAGGAACTCCGCGGTGATGCAACCGCCGGAAGGGCCGCCGGTTTGAGCGGCTTTGAATTGCCTGCCGTTGGCGAGACCGCCGCATATCTGATAGATGATTTGGCGCAGGGTGGTGCCCATCGGGACTTCGATGAGGCCGGAGTTGGCGATTTTGCCGGTGACGGCAAACACCTTGGTGCCCTTGGAGCCGGCGGTGCCGATGCTGCTGAACCATTGGCTGCCTTTGAGCAGGATGACGGGAATATTGGCGAAGGTTTCGACGTTGTTGATCACCGTCGGTTGGCCCCACAAACCCTTGACGGCGGGGAAGGGCGGACGCGGCACCGGCATCCCGCGCTTACCTTCAATGGAGGCGAGCAGCGCGGTTTCCTCGCCACAGACAAAGGCGCCGGCACCCAAGCGCAGCTCGATGTGAAAGGCAAACTCGGTGCCGAGGATGCGCTCGCCTAACAATCCGCAAGCCGTGGCATGGGTGATCGCGCGGTTGAGCCGCTCAATCGCCAGCGGGTATTCCGCGCGGATGTAGATATAACCGCGATTGGCACCGACGATGTAACCGGCGATGGCCATGGCTTCGAGCACCGAGTGGGGGTCGCCTTCGAGCACGCTGCGGTCCATGTAGGCGCCGGGGTCGCCTTCGTCGGCATTGCAGACGATGTATTTCTGATCGGCGGCAGTGTCCTTGGTGAATTGCCACTTGCGGCCGGTCGGAAAGCCGGCGCCGCCGCGGCCGCGCAGCCCGGAGTCACGCACTTCGTCGAGGGCGCTGGCGGGCGTCATGTCAAACAATGCCTTGTCGAGCGCGGCATAACCGTCACGCGCGATGTAGGCGTCGATGCTTTCAGGATCGATGACCGCGCAGTTGCGCAGCACGATGCGAGTTTGTTTGAGTGGCGCGGCAGCGGCGTCGAAGAAGTCGGCAGCGGGTTGTTCATAGACCCGTTCGGTTAGGGGGGTGCCGCCTGCGAGGTGCTTGGCGACGATGCGTTCGGCCAGCGCGGCGTCCACATTGCCATACACGGTTGAGGCGCCATCGGCGGTTTTGACTTCCACGGTCGGCTCGGAAAAACACAGTCCCAGACAGCCGGTCGGCTTGAGCGCGACATGTGTTAGTCCTTTGGCCGCAAGCGCCTTTTGCAGTGCTTCGAAAACGGCGGCGGCACCGGCAGCGATGCCGCAGGTACCCATGCCGACCAGCACCGTGGTGCGCGGGGCGGCGGCCCGCAGCTCGCCGCGCCGGGTTTGGAGTGTATCGCGTGTGTATTTCATCATGGTTTGCCTCTGAATGTTGCGAGGATTTTCGGGAGTTTGGCTTTTTTGACACAGCCGAACACATCGCCGTTGATGGATATGACCGGGGCCAGTCCGCAGCATCCAATGCAGCGGACGGCCTCGAGCGAGAACTCGCCGTCGGCGGTGACGGTGTTGAGGCCGACACCTAACAAACGTTCCAGTTCCAACAGGATATCCTCGCCGCCTTTCAGATAGCAAGCGGTGCCCATGCAGATGGCGATGCGGTTGCGACCGGGTTTGGTCAGTTTGAATAGATGATAGAAAGTGATCACCCCGTAGATTTTAGCGACGGGCACATCCAGCAGGTCAGCCAGTTCGAAGGCGCTCGCGCGCGGGATGAAGCCGTAATGTTCCTGCACCCGGTGCAGCACCATGATGAGGTTGCCAGGCTTGTCGCGCCATTCATCAATATAGTTGAGCAACTCGTCCGGCAGGGGGTTATCGGAGGGCGGGTTGTTGGATTGCGCACCATGAAGCTGCGATGTGACCGGATGTGTCGATACTGGTGAATGAGTTGTCATTCCGGAAGGTGGGGGTGAGCGGACTGATGGAGGTGGGGGGTAGAGTGCCGGCGGCAGGGAGAAATCGCGTGCTTCTAATCGAAAGGTGGCGATTGACAACCCTAATGTTGTAAAGGCGTTGTGCCACGGGCGGTGCGCATGAAGAAGTGCTTTGGATCACCCCACTGGTTGAAGCCGACGGTCTCGCCAAGGCTTTCAATGCGGCGGATCAGGTCGTCGCGGTTCACGGCGGCGGTTTCATCGAGGCACGGTTTGTGGTCATAGAGGGCGTAGTATGGGCGGAATGGGGGAGCGGTCAAGTTGGGCATGATGACGTTGGCGCCACACCGCAGGCCCATGACCCGTCCGCCGGATGCCAGGGCTTGCAGCGCGGTGGCGGCGGCAATATTGATATCCTTGAGGACGATGCGGGTCACGGCGATCATTTTGAGTCCCAGCGTGAGAGCGGCCTGCTTCTGGGTGGGCGTATAGGATGGAATTGCCCGGCCCAGCGGTGTATCACGATGCGGGATATAGGGGCCCATGCCAACCATGTCCACATCCATGTCTTGCATGAAGAAAATATCATCGACGAGGTCATGCGTCGTCTGGCCGGGCAGGCCGATCATCACCCCGGTACCGACCTGATAGCCACAGGTTTTGAGAAGGGCCAGGCAGTGCTTGCGGGTTTCAAACTCGTGGTCAGGCGGATGCAGGGATGCGTAGAGGAGCGGGTTGGACGATTCGATGCGCAACAGGTATCGGTGCGCACCTGCTGCGCGCCAGCGGCGGTAGGTGGCCTCGGTTTGTTCGCCCAGCGACAGGGTGATGCCAAGATTACCGGCGGTGGCTTCCTTGATGCGGCGGAGGATTCGCTCTATCAGCCCGACAAACGGCTCGTCCTGCCGCTCGCCGGCTTGAATCACCACCGAGCCGTATTCATGTTGGAAAGCCCACAACGCTTCGCGAAGTATTTCCTCTTCATCCATCTGGAACCGCTTCACCTTGCGGTTGCTGTTACGGATCCCGCAGTAATAACAGTCCTTGCGGCAGATGTTGCCACACTCTATCAGACCACGCAGATAGGCAACCGTGCCGACATGCCTCGTCTTCACCCGATAAGCGCAATCGTACAAGGCCTGCAGTCCGGCGGGCGCGGTGATTTCGAGCAATTCCTGGATCTCCGCCGGGATCAACCGCTCGTCACGTTCGGCTTTGGCTAGAATTTCAGGTGTCATTTGGAGATGGATGACCGCAAAGACGCTAAGAAACAAAGGGAAGAGGCAAAAGGTTGAGGGACTTGGTTGGGTTACGCCTGATTGGATGAGTCACCTGCGTCCCAAACATGCGAGGGGTTGGAATAGACGACCCGCTTGAGGCCATTCTTGAGCAGTGCGACGTGGAAATTTACGAGGATTCCGAGCGGCAGTTCAGTTGCCTTGAGGTAGGAAATGACCTGCGCCAAATGTTTCTGGTTGAGTTCGTCCACGGCTTTCAACTCGACGATCAATTCGTTGTCCAGCAGAAGGTCAAGCCGGCCTTCGCCAACCAAAACTCCCTTGTAGAAAACCTGGATGGTTTTCTGCCGGTTAAAGGGGATTCCACGAAGATCAAGTTCAACAGCCAGCGCGTTTTCATAGACCATCTCGTCATACCCAGGTCCCAGATTACGGTGTACCTCAATGGCCGCATCTATAAATTGTTTCGCCAGTTCTTCTTGGCGTGGTGTCGGTTGCGTAATTTTCATCTCATTATTCTTCCCTACCCACTTCCCTTCGTTTCTTTGTGTCTTTGCGGTCATACCTCATTCAGCGTCTTTGCACTTTTGGCTTTGGTTAGAATTTCCTGTGTCATTTGGATATGGATGACCGCAAAGACGCTAAGAAACAAAGGGAAGAGGTAAAGGGTTGAGGGTCTTGGTTGGGTTAATTTTCATCTCATTATTCTTCCCTATCCTCTTCCCTTCGTTTCTTTGTGTCTTTGCGGTCATACCTCATTCAGCGTCTTTGCGGTCAAAAAAATAGGTCGCGGTCGCCCTGTTTAATCTGCTGCATGCGTTGCCGCAATTTTGTCTTGCGCTCGTCGTTGGGCATGCGAGCGAGTTCGCGTTCGATCTGGCGCATGCCGGCGGCTCGGGTTTCCGGCGACGAGTAGTCATCCATATATTCGAGGAAGGTGAGCACCGCGTTGGGCGTGCAGAAACGCTTGACGAAGCCGGGGACGGCGAACTCCATGAAATGCTCGCCGGTACGGCCGAGGCGGTAGCAGGCGGTGCAGAAGCTCGGGAGGAAGTCGGCGTCGGAGAGTTCGCGGATGACCTGATCGAGCGAGCGCCCGTCATTGAGCACGAACTGGCTTTTCTTATAGGCCAGGGCGTCATCCTGGGAGTAGGCACCGACACCGATGTTGGATCCGGCGTCTATCTGCGAGACACCGAACTGGATGATTTCATTGCGCAAGGCGATGGATTCGCGGCAAGTGAGGATCATGCCGGTGTATGGGACGGCGAGGCGCAGAATGGCCACCAGGCGTTTGAAGTCGTAATCGCTCACCGCATGCGGCGGATGGTTGCACATTTCGGTGCCGATGGCCGGTTCGATGCGGGGGAAGCTGATGGTGTGTGGCCCGACGTTGAAACGTTCCTCGAGATGGATGGTGTGATAGAGCAACCCCATGGTTTCGAAGCGCCAGTCGAACAAGCCCATCAGTGCGCCGATGCCGACGTCATCGATGCCTGCTTGCTGGGCGCGGTCCAGCGCATGGAGCCGCCACAGGTAATTGCGTTTCGGTCCGGCCAGATGCATGGCCTTGTAAGTTTCCTGATGATAGGTTTCCTGAAAGACCTGATAGGTTCCGATGCCCGCGGCTTTGACCCGTTTGAATCCCTCGACATCGAGCGGCGCGGCGTTGATATTGACGCGACGGATTTCGCCGTTGCCGTGCTTTTGTTTGTATACCTCGAGTACGGTGTCATGAATGAACTGTGCATCGTAGCGCGGATGTTCGCCGAAGACCAGGATGAGGCGCTTATGTCCGCGCTTGACCAACGCCTCGACCTCGCGATCCAGCTCGGGAACACTCAGGGTTTTGCGCGTCACCTCCTGGTTGGTGCTGCGGAAGCCGCAATACTGGCAGTTGTTGACGCATTCATTGCCAATGTAGAGCGGCGCAAACAACACGATGCGGTTGCCATAGATGAGTTGCTTGAGATCACGCGCACCCTCAAATATCTCCTCCACCAAATCCGGCGCTTCCGTGTTGATGAGCACTGCCATCTCCTCGGGGTCCAGCCGGTTTTTCGCCAGCGACTTCTGGATCACCTCGCGCACCCGTTGCGGGGACGGGTTGCGGGTCATTTCCAAGTGCTGGAAAATTTGGTCTTCGGGGATAAACGACTTCAGGTCATCGGTGATGATTTTCATGATGGATTGTTGTCCAAGGCGGCGAGTGCCTCTGGGAATGGCGCGAGCACGCGCCGCAGCACCCCTTGCGTGTGCGAGATGCAGACGCCGTAATTGGTGATCGGCACGCCAGCCGCCTCGCACGTTTCGATGCGCGTGAGAATTTCCCGCCGGTTATGCATGCAGCCGCCGCACTGGACGACCAGGCTGTATTCGGATAGATTAGCCGGAAAGTCGCGCCCGGCATAGACCTCAATTTGCAACTCGCAGCGGCAATGCTGCCGGAGCCAGCGCGGGATTTTCACGCGCCCGATATCATCCTCGGTCGGGTGATGCGAACACGACTCGGCAATCAGCACTTTGTCGCCCGCCTTGAGGCGCTCGATCGCCGCCGCGCCCGCCGCCAACTTCGGCAGGTCACCCTTGAGGCGGGCGAACAGAATGGAAAACGTGGTGCATGGGATGTCAGGCGGAGTTTCGTTGACCATCTTGAGCACCACTTGTGAATCGCACACCACGAGATCCGGAGCCTGCCGCAGCAGGCCGAGGATATGCGTGTATTCGCTCTCCTTCACCACCAGCGTGGCGGCGTCATGATCCAGCGCGTCGCGGATGGTTGAAACCTGCGGCAGGATCAGGCGTCCCTTCGGCGCTTGCAGATCGATCGGCACAATCAGCACGGCGAGCCCGCCGGGTTGGAGCAGATTGCCCACCAGCGGCGGTGGCGCGATGAACTCGTCGGGACAAACCGCGATCAATCTGGCCTTGAGCTGAGCCAGCACCTTGTCACGCGAGGCAGGGTCGGTGGAGTTGCATGCCAGATCAGCCGGATCGGCTGGAGATGTTAGATCCGCCTTATTGGCGATCCTGAGCACGGGAATATGTTTGGCCGCCGCGCGTGCTGTCACCGCCTGCTCATAGGTGCCGTCTGGAGTGCCATCGCAGATCAACAGGATGACATCGGCACGGTCAAACACCTGGGCGGATGTTTCCACGCGTTTGCCACCCAGCGCGGTGGTGTCATCAAGTCCGGCGGTGTCGATAAAAACCACCGGACCGATAGGCAGTAGTTCCATGGCTTTTTCGACCACATCGGTGGTGGTGCCCGGATGCTCGGAGACAATGGATACCTGCTGCCCGGCAATCAGGTTGAGGAAGCTCGACTTGCCGGTGTTGGTGCGGCCGAACAGTGCTATATGCAAACGCAAACTTTTCGGTGCGGCTATCATTGTAGGGATGGGTTTTCGGTGGCAAACATTTCGCCCAAATCGACCCGCCGCAGCGTGCCTGCGGCGGTGATGATTTCGAGAGCGCCATCAGACGTCATGCCGTGCGCCACACCGCGACAAACATCATCCCCGCGGCGAATCTCAACGCCAGTGCCGATGAACGCGCAACGTGCCAAATAGTCCTCTCGAATCATGCCGAAACCGCTGCCGAGAAATGCATCGTAATGGTTGAAAAAATCCGTCAACACGGCATCGCGAAAGGCGGCCACATCCACCGGCTTGCCAGTCGCCACCGCCAGCGAGGTCGCGGGTTGGTCGATCGTGTCTAACATTTCAGCGGCGAGATTCAGGTTAACCCCCAAGCCCAGGACCATGCCCACCAATTCACCCGCGCCCTGGACCACGGTTTCAGCGAGCAGGCCGGCGATCTTGCGGCGCGCCACGAGGACATCGTTAGGCCACTTGATGGACGCGCTGGCACCCTGGGCATCGAGCACACGGCACACGGCGAGGGCCAGCAGTTGCGACAGGTTGACCAGCGGCAGCGCGGCGGGCGCGGCCCGTGGTTTGAGCACAATTGATAGACAGAGGTTGCCGGGAATATGGGATAGCCAATGCCGTTGCAGGCGGCCGTGCCCGGCGGTCTGGATGCCGGCCTGGATGACATCACCGTCCGCCAGCTCACGCAGTTTCGCGGAAGCGTAACGATTCGTCGAATCCAACTCCGCGAACTCAATGATGCGGTAGCGGGACATGATGTTACAGCG
>JBILFE010000083.1:0-9017 GCA_044351705.1 Luteolibacter sp.
TACTCGCCGAGTTGTTTGAGGCGGGTGTGCGCGGTGTCGTGTAGACGGCCGGAGGGGGCGCGTTTGATGACGTCTTTGTAATAGACCTTGGCAGATTCCGTCTGGTGGGTTTTGAAGTAGTACTCGGCGATGTCGAAGGAATGTTGGACTTCGCGGGCATCGAGCATGCTGATGAGTTTGCGGGCTTCGGCGTTATGGAAATGGGCGGGGTATTGGTTGAGGTAGTCGTTGAAGGATTCACGCGCCAAGTCCAGGGTGGCTTGATTGCGGTTGCCACTATCGGCTTGTTCGACGAAAACCATGCCGACCCTGAAGAGGGCTTCCGGGGTCTCCTCGCTGTCCGGTTGGTCGCGCACGAGTTGGCGGTAGGCATCGATGGCCAGGGCGAAGTTGTGCTCGCGTTGATAGATTTCGCCGATGGTGAATTGGGCATTGGCGGCGGTGGGGGTTTTGGGGGCGTTATCGCGCACCTGGCCGAGCATCTCGGCCACCGCCTTGGTGTCGATCTCGGTCTTGAAGCCGAGCACGCTTTTGGTCACCTTGCCGGTGGCGGCGGCGTGGGCAATGGCGGATTGTCGGGCGAGGGCGGCGGAGTAGAGGTCGCTGGCTTGGAAGCGGATCAGGAATAGCTGATAGGCATCGAACGCTTTGATCGCTTTGCCGGAGTGTTCGAGGAGTTCGGCCTGGCGGTAACGTGCCTGCGGGGCGAAGCTGGCGAAGGAGTAGAGGGTGGCGCTGCGCTCGTAGAGTTTGATGGCGCGTTTGGTGTTGCCTGCGGCATCGGCTTGTTTTGCCTCTTGGTACAGTGCGATGCCTTCACCGGACGGCTCTTGGGTATTGCCCGACATCAGCGGCAAATCCGTGGAGGTTTCACAGGAAACGAGCAAGCCTGCAATCGCACTGTATAGCAAATAGGAAATCAGTCTCAGAGACATGACTGCGAGCATAGTGGAATTCCGGCGTACGGGAAGCGCAAATTGTGGAATCATTGCCGCTATCGTCCGGCGCACAGGGCGTGGCTGACTGACATCGCAAACATAATGCCAGTCATTCTATTATTGACAGCGTCAGTTAAATTGCGGTTTCTTTGAGTAGGTAGAGACTGATTAAGCCAATCACCCTGATCCACGCAGGTCGTGCCAGATGCTTCCTTGCATTCGCGCCGGAAACATTCAGGCTGTGGCCATGCGCGTTCGGTTGTTATGGATAGGGATGCTCGCCGTGGTTGTGGTCTGGGGTGGGGTTGCGTGGTGGACGGGGCGGCGTGGCCCGCGTTTGGGGCAGGCTGCTTTGGCCCGGACCGCGGCGATTTTGGCACACGGGCCGCGGCCGCCCGGATCCGCCGGGTTGCAGGCGGTGCGGGGGTACTTGCGGGCACAACTGGAGGCAAGCGGCTGGGTCACACTCGGGCAGGCGTTTGAGCGCAGCACGGTGGTGGGGACGGTCAAGTTCGAGAATGTGCGGGCGCGTTTTGCGGCGGGTGCCGGGGATCCGTGGCAGCGTCCGGTCAAGGGCTTGCTGTGCGCGCATGTGGACTCGAAGCGCTTCAAGCACGAGACCTTTCTTGGGGCCGATGATTCGGCATCCGCGTGTGCCGCGATTGTGGAAATCGCCCGCTTGCTGGCAACGGATAGACCGGCCCAGGCACAACAATTGGAGTTGGTTTTTTTCGATGGGGAAGAGGCGTTGGAAGCCGATATCACGCCCTTCGACGGTCTTTACGGCAGCCGCCATTACGCCAGCGAATGGCGGGCCGGGACGGTCAAGCCGCGCTTCGGTGTTTTGTTAGACATGATCGGGCACAAGAATCTGACGATCCGGCTGCCGTCCGACACGCCGGAATTCTTGCGTGCGGCGGTGCTGGCCGCGGCTGACAAGGAAGGTGCCGGCCAATTTTTCGGCATGGCTGCGGAGCCCATTATTGATGATCACATGCCGCTGAATGGGGTTGGCATCCCGACGCTCGACATCATCGGCGATTTCAGCAACCTGCCGTGGTGGCACACCCCGTCTGACAACCTGCAGAATATTTCACCGGAATCGCTGGATGTGTCCATCCGGGTCACGCTCAGGTTGTTAGACGGGTTGTTGGAGGGGGAATAGTTGGCGGTCGGCGGCCTCCCAGCAGGCGCGGAAACCTGAGGAGAAATCCGCCGGCCGGGCGGTCAACCAGGCCTTGACTTCGGCCATGGGCAACCAGATGGCGGCGTCGATCTCGGCACAGGGGAAATGGAGCGCTCCATCGTAGTGAACGCGATAGACCCTGACGTGTTCCCAGCCGGTGGCTTCAGCGGCGTGGATGCGGGCGATTTCTTCCGGAGTGACATGTTGGATGCCCATTTCCTCATGGAGTTCGCGGATGGCCGCCGCGGCGTAATCTTCACCGGCATCGAGATGGCCGCTCACGCTCGAACCCCACAGGCCCGGATGCACATCCTTGAGGCGGGAGCGTTGTTGCAGCAAGAGCTCACCGCAGCGGTTGAAAACGAGGACATGCACCGCGCGGTGGAGCAGGTTATTAGCGTGAACGCTGGCACGCGTGGCGGTGCCGATGACCTGATCGTGGGCATCGACCACATCGAACATTTCACCGGCCCGCTGCGGGCAATCCTTGAGTGGATGCGGATCGTAGGCGCGGGTGAGATCGATCCATTGTGCCAGGCTGAGTTCCTCGCCGCGGGCGCTGGGGGCAAGCCCGAGCTGCGAGATGATGGACTCCCATGGCGGATGCGCCGGCATGTGTTTTTTGAGCTGCTTGCGGCGTTGGGCAAAGCCGCGGCGGATCAGTTCGTCAAACAGGCGCGCGTCAAACGCGGGCAGCGAGTCACTGCGCGGCCGCAATACGGCCACGCAGGAGTCGATGGTTGGCCGCGGGAAAAACGCTTCCGGCGGCACGCTGCGCAACGCTTGCACCTGCCAATTCGCTTGTGTGCGCAGGGACAGCACGCCGTAGTCCTTGGTGCCGGGAGTGGCGGCGAGGCGGTCGATGACTTCCTTTTGCAGCATGATCACCGCTCGTTCGAATGGATGCGGCCGGCTGAGCAGGTTTTTCAAAATGGCACCGCCTGACGAGTAGGGGAGATTGCCCAGAAGCTTCAGTGGGCGGTGTTTGAAAAGCATCCGGCTATCGAACTTCGCGCCATCGGCGTGATGGACTTCGATGCCGGCCATGCCGCCGAATCGCTGGCGCAAGGCAGCGGCCAGCCGCGAGTCGTATTCGATGAGGATGAGCCGCCTGACTTTGCCTACCAAATGCTCGCTGAGCGATCCGGTGCCGGGCCCAACCTCTACCACCGCATCATCCGCAGATAATTCAAGCTGCGCCACAATCCACCGCGCCAGATTCGCATCCAGCAAAAAATTTTGGCCGAGTTGTTTGCTAGGCAGCACCCCTGCGGCATCCAGCATATCGCGAATTTCCTGTCCGGTCATCGGCGGTATTGATGGGGCATCGGGTGAGGGAGTGCAACCCAAAGCGGCGGCGAGCGGATGAAAATGGGCACTTTGCCCGGTCAAAACAGCGTGGCGAGCTTGGTGGGGTCGGTACTGTTGCCTAACAGGATGAGCACTTTGTCGTGGTCGGCCCAGCGGGCGACGGTCCAGCGACCGTGTTGGGACAGTTCGGGGGACGGGTTTTGCGGCAACTCGCCACTCACGTCCCCGCGGCGGAAAATGATCAGATGGACGACGCCGTTATCCAGATCATCAAAGCAAATGAGGGAGCCAACCTTGCCATCAATGACGAGCTCGCGGCAGCCGATGACTTTGGCGCGCTCCAAGCCGCGTGGCAGGCAGCAGGGGCCGGGGAGCTTGCCCTCCTTCAAATGCGTGGCGAGATCGCCCGGATTGTCATGTGATTCATCCACATTGAACAGCGGCGACTCAAAGGTCCGGATAAAACCCGTCTCCACAAACTCCACCGGGAGCGCGGAGGACGGCTCAAGCAGCGGGGGCTGCTGCCATGCCATGAGGCCGGCCAAGGCAATGCCAGCGGCGGCGGCCAGGGGAATGGTCGCGCGACGCCACCAGCGGCGGGGAGTCAGTCTGGCAGCGGCGGTGAGCTGCATCGCGGCTAACACTTCCCCCCGCAGGGTGGGCACCGGCTGGATAGATGCGAGCGCCTGGATCATGGCGGCATCGATGGCATCGGTGGTTTGTGGGATTTCGCCACGCTCGATGGCAAGGCCGGTGAGAATGTTGATGCACAAGGCAGCCGGCAGCTTGACCTCAGCCAAGGCGGCGGCAAAGGCCGCATCAAAACGGCGCTCATTGGCCAGCCAGGCGCCGAGCTCGATGTCTTCGTGGGCCAGCTTGAGCGCTTCGGCAAAGCCGGAGTCGGCGCTATCCGACCCATCCGGACGGAAGCTGCTCAGAATAAATCGCGCTTGTTCCTTATCCACGGCGGTGTTGGAGGGCCTCCGGGTTGAGATGATAAACATTGTTAGGCACGCTCGACGGGGTGTCCTGCATTTGGCGCTTGAGAATTTCCTTGGCGCGAGAAAGACGCGACATGACCGTGCCGATCGGGATATCCAAAATCTCCGCGATTTCTTTGTAACTGTGTTGTTGCAGATAGAACAAACTCACTGGCGCACGATAGGTCTCATCCAGGCTCCCCAACAAATTCAAGGCGTGCTGGGCGTCCATGCGGCGCTCCGTGTCAGTTTCCGGGGCGCTCGTGGTGGCGATGGTTCTTTCGTCGAGCTCAGTCTCTGGGAACCTCTCCGCCCGCCGCCGTTGGCCGAGAAACTCACGGTGCAGCGTGGTGAACAACCAGGTTTTTGCCTTGGTGGGGTCACGCAACTGGCCGCCTTTTGCGGCCCAGATACAAAACGTCTCCTGCACCAAGTCCGCCGCCAGATCCGCATTGCGCGTCAACGAATAGCCAAACCGGTACAAGGCTTGGTAATGCGCATCGACTAACTCTGCAAATTCACTCATCGCTGGGGGTAGGACCCCTTTACCGTAGCATTTATTCCATAAATGGCAACCGGATCCACCGGATCTGTCCGGCATGGCAGCTATGCCATTGATTATGGGGGCATGGTCATTGACGTTCGGCATGTTCTGCTCCAGACTGGAACTCATGCAACGCTTTGCCAACAAGGTGGCTGTGGTCACTGGTGGTGCTTGTGGCATCGCTCAGGAAATCGCCCGCACTTTTGCTGGCGAAGGATTCAGGGTGGCTGTCGTCAGCGGCAGTGCCGAGGCTTGCGCCATGGTTGCCGGGGCGATCAATGCCGCTCACCCCGGGGCCGCCCACGCGTATGCCGTGGATGTGGCGGATCACGCCGCCGTGCGGGAGCTCGCCAAGCGCATCGGAGCCGAACTCGGTAGCGCCAGCATTCTTGTCACTAACGTCGATGGCGCTCGTGACGGCCGGCACGTGCGGCCGCAAGGGGAGGCCTTGGACCCGGCGTTAGAAACCGACCTCAAAGGTGTTTTCAATACGGTGCAAGCCTTTATGCGCGTCCTGATGAAAGCCAAGGACCCGCGCATCATCAATATCGTCTCCGGCAACGGTAGGGTCGGCACCACCGGACAAAGCCACGACTCCGCCAGCATGGCCGGCCTGATTGGCTTCACCAAGGCGGTGGCCCGCGAACTCGCAGGTCGCTCCGTCACCTGCAATGCCGTTGTTCCTGGTTTCATCACCACCGCCATGACCGCCGAACTCCCGCCGCCGTTGCGGGAGGCCGTTATGCAAAACATCCCGCTCGGCAGGTTCGGGGATCCCGCCGACATCGCCGCAACCGTTGCTTTCCTCGCCAGCCCCGCCGCAGGTTATATCACCGGTCAGATCATCGCCGTCGATGGCGGCGCGTCAATGTGACGACCCCTCTGAGGATCTCAAATCTCAAATCTCAAATCTCAAATTTCCCTATGGAACTCATTCTTCTCCGACACGGCAAAGCCGAGGACAACCACCCGCAAGGAGACAGTGCTCGCGGCTTGGTGGAAAAGGGCCGCAAACAAGCGCGCCGCGCGGGAGGGATGCTGCAAGCCGCCGGACTCACGCCCGGAATCGTCCTCACCAGCCCGTTGCTGCGTGCCCAGCAAACCGCCGATGAATTTTGCCAGGCTGCGGGGATTCCCGGGCCGGTGGTGCAAGGGTGGCTTGCCTGCGGCTGTGCTCCCGAAACCGTCTTGGCCGAACTCGCCGCATTCCATGATTTCAAGCGCGTCGCCATCATCGGTCATGAACCGGATTTCTCCCGCTTCATCCAGTGGTGCCTCGGTGCCTACGCCGCCACCATCGAAATGAAAAAAGGCGCGCTCGCCTGCCTGCGCATCGATCCTCCCAGCCGTCAGGCGACCTTGCTCTATCTGATTCCGCCGAAGTTCAGCGGGGATTTGGAATGATCCTGGAACGGAAACTATGGGCCGGTTTCCGGGTTCGGCCTGAGTCTCCTGAGCAGGAACGGGTGCAGGAGGTTGGCTAACAAAATGGTGGCGGTTCCAAGATAAAACGCGGGGTGCAGTTCGCGGTGTTCGCCGAACACGAGCGCGGCCGCCAGCATCCCGTATATCGGCTCACAGTTCATCGCCAGATTGCCGGTATAGGCGCTCATGTGACGCAGCAGGCTGATGTGATAGGCATGCGCGAAAACCGTGCACACCCAGCCCAGCAACAATAGCCACAGCCAGTCCAAACCGTGCCAGTCAAACAGGGCGGCATACGCCCCGGCCCCGTCAATCCAGCCCAGGCATGCCAGGCACACCGAGCAGGCCCCCAGCATTTCCCACGCCACCATGGCCAGCGGATCCAGGCGTGCCCGCGTGACCATGCGCCGGTTCAACACCGGAAACACCGCCGCCAGCAGCGCCCCGGCCAGCGCCACCCCCAATCCTAACAAACGTCCCCGCTCAACTCCCGCGATCAGCCCGATTCCAACCACCACCAGCAGTCCTAACAAAACCTCCAGCGGTCTTACCCGCCGCCGTTCCAGCAGGGGCTCGGTGAAGGCCGTGAACAGGCTGATGGTCGCCATGCCGGCTAGACAAATCGAAATGTTGGCGAGCTTGACCGCGCCGAAAAAACACATCCAGTGCAACCCGATAATCACGCCAATGCCCAACACCGTGGCGGCCTGGCGCCACGGCAGTCGCAACTTGCGCCGCATCACCACGCTAACCACCAGCGCCGCACCCAGCGCCGCCACAAACGTCCGCCAGGCAACCAGCCCGGTCGCCGACAGCGTGAGCAGCCGCCCGAAAATGGCGGTCGTGGCAAGCAGCGCCACCAGCAGGTGCAACTTCAGATAGATATATTTTGGCATGTCATCCTTGTCGCCATCCGGCCATTAGCAGCACTATGGATCCGGCGCAAATTGTCCACGGCTTACGTGCAGAATTGCTATTCACCCGCGATGAGATCGTCCTGGGTTTGACGATTTCTAACAACGGTGGCGCTGGCGCCTTCCACCAGCACCTCGGCCGGCAGCGGGCGCGAATTGTAGTTGGATGCCATGGCAAAGCCGTAGGCGCCGGCGGACATCAGGGCCACGCACTCACCCGGTTGGAAATCCGGCAGCGCGCGGTCCTGGCAGAAAAAATCGCCGCTTTCGCAGATGGGGCCGACCACATCGACCACCACGCGCTCGGCGGTGGCGGGTTGGGCGAGCGGCACGATTTCATGGTGTCCTTCGTAAAGGGCCGGCCGGATCAGGTCATTCATCCCGGCATCGACGATCTTGAAGGTCTTGGCCACACCCTTTTTCTCGTACAGGCAGCGGGTCACCAACACCCCGGCATTGCCAACCAGATACCGCCCCGGTTCTAACAATATTTTCAATCCCAGATCCTGGAGGCGAGGGACGAGTTCCTGGCCGTAGCGTTGGATCGTCAATGGCTGCTGGTCCGCCGCACGGTCCTGCCACCATGCCGCCGCGCCGGATGCCAGACAATCCTCATAGACAATGCCAATGCCGCCGCCGATCGACCAAAACTCGATGCCATGGCGCTGCTTGAGCAGGCGTGCCAGCGGCGCGACTTTTTCCACCGCCTCGATGAATGGTGCCACCGTTGTGAGTTGCGAGCCGATGTGCATTTGGAGGCCGCGCAGCCGGATGTTAGGAAGGTCTTTGGCGGCGCGGGCGTAGAGCTCCGGGACCGCGTCAAAGTCCACGCCGAATTTGTTTTCGGCCTTGCCGGTGGAAATGTATTTGTGGGTTTTGGCATCCACGTTGGGGTTGACGCGCACGGCGACCGGGGCCACCCGTCCCATGGCGGCGGCAACCTGGCTGATGTAGCGCAGTTCCTCGGCGCTCTCCACATTGAAAGAATAAATCCCTTGTGTGAGAGCATACTCAATTTCAGCGCGGGTTTTGCCCACCCCGGCGAAGGTGCACCGGGCCGGATTGCCGCCCGCCTTGAGCACCCGGAACAACTCGCCGCCGGAAACAATGTCGAAGCCAGCCCCTTGTGCCACCAGCAAGCGCAGCACCGACAGGTTTGAGTTGGCCTTCACCGCGTAGGCGACTTCATGTTCGACCCCGCCGAGCGCCGCATCGAGGCGTTGGAAGTGATCGACAATGGTGGCGCTGGAATAAACGTAGAGCGGCGTGCCGTGGATTGCGGCCAGCGCGTTGAGATCGACTTCTTCACAGTGAAGGAAACCCTGCTTGTATGAAAATCCGTGCATCGCGCAACCGGCATACAGGCTCACCCAGCCGAGGTAAAGCCAAGAAATACGCCTGTCCTGGCTGTTAACCCGAGTTTCTCAAAACCTAACAAATAACACTTATTTTGAGCCTAAATAGACCTGTTTTGGACGTAATAATGACGTAACTCATTGATAATTGCTCGAAAAGAGCGTTTTGTAGTGCCTAACGCGAAATTTTCCAATTGCCTGTTTCGTTTTTCCCCGCGTATCTTCCGCGTGTGTTTTTCCGCACCAAACAAATCAAGGGCACTCCCCTTCTTCAACTCGTCGAGGCTTATCGGAATGCTGAGGGGCAACCGCGTCAGCGTGTTGTTGCTTCGCTCGGCAACATCACCTTGCCCGGCGAACATAC